>JBKJSJ010000369.1:0-3526 GCA_046595965.1 Ferruginibacter sp. | reverse complement strand
GCGGGCTCATTTATATTATCCCAATATATTTCTACTTTGGTAATATTACCGGATGCAATGGTAGATTTATTTTGAATAGATAATGTGTCGCTGGAGCAGGAACCGGATGGATTTAACTGAATAAAAGCAGCCTGTGGATTTCCACTATTTACTGTTAATAATTGTGTGAGTGTATCCTTGCAACCACTATTAGCATTAGTAATTAATGTAACATTATAATTGCCTACGGATGAATAAATATGCTGGGGATTTTTTATAGTGGAGATATTGTTTAACCCACTTACCGGGTCTCCAAAATTCCATAACCATCCATTAATAAAAGAACCTGCAGCAACTTTGCTGGTATCATTAAATTGAGCAAATGGATCAAGCAAACACACTTTGGGTAAAATGAATCCTGAAACAGGCGAAGAATTTATAATAATTGTTTTTGTAAAAACGGGTGCTGCACATCCTTTGGTATTTGTTACAGACAGGGTTACAATATAGCTTCCTGCATTGGCAAAGCGATGCGTAGGATTTTGAATAGCGGATGTATTAGCAGCAGCACTCAAAGGATCTCCAAAGTTCCATGACCAGCTACTTATAGCCCCAACCTTTGCAATTGAAACATCGGTAAATTTTATTGCACCAGATGCACACACAGGTGTACTGAAATTGAAATCAGTAGCTGGCAATGGATTTACAGTAACAGTGGCTGTACCAGATTGCAGTTGGCTGCACACAGTAATGCTTGCATCTTTTACACTTTCTAATTGATATATAAAATTTCCGGCAGTACCTGTGGGTACTGAAATTGAAACTGAATTTGCTACACTTGTAATTGTTTGAATAGCTCCTCCATTAATAGTATATGAAAAGGTATAAGGTGCCAGGCCCAATGCTCCAGTAAAAGTTACTAAAGGCGAAGGATTATTAGCACAAACTTCAGTATTCCCTGTTATTGTTGCTGTAGGCAAAGGGTTTACTATTACGGTTGCATTACCCGTTTGCATTTGAAAACAGGTTAATGCAGATGCATCTTTTACACTTATTAATGTATAACTAAAAGTTCCGGCAGCAGAAGTAGTCACCGGGAGTGTTACACTATTTCCCAAAGTGGTAGTAATGGTTTGTGCTGGACCATTATTTATCGCATAAGTAAAAGTATATGGAGCTACAGTGGAAGCTCCTGTAAAAGTTATCTGAGGAGAAACTGCATTTCGGCACACGGTAGCATTGCCACTGATGATAGCCGTAGGCAAAGTTTTCACCGATATTAAAAGGGTATCTGGTTGGTTTTGAAAACAACCGCCTGTTCCGGCAGCATCTTTAACACTTACTAAATGATATGCAAAATTACCGGTGCTGGATGTGGGTATAGAAACATTAATACTATTGCCCGAAGTGGTAGTGATAGATTGAGCAGGGCCATTATTAATATTATAATTAAACGTAAAAGGAGCAGTACCTGCCGAACCTGTAAAAGTTATGAATACTGCTGTAGCATTCTGGCAAACTGAAACCGGACCGCTGATATTGCCAAGCGGCAATGGATTTACCACAACCTGTTTGCTCATAGTATCGCTTAAGCAACCAGCAGAATTAATAGAACTGAACCTGACTGTATAAGTTCCCGGCGCAGAAAATGCATGGCTGGGATTTTTTAAAGTAGAAACATTATTAACTCCACTGGAAGCATCGCCAAAGCTCCACCACCAGCGGTAAGTTGGTTTTACACTTGCGGTTTGATCATTAAATTGTACACTTTGATTAATGCAACCATTGTGAACCCAATTAAAATTTGATACTGGTGGACTGTTAATTTCCAGGTCAAAATCTATTTGCTGTTCGTTTCCGCATCCTTCTGCACTGGGAGCATAAATGCTAATATTTACCGGGTAAGTACCAATGCTGGTAAAGTTGTAAAATGTGGGAACAGAATACCAGTAAATCGTTCTGCCATTTACATTGGTAGTAGAATCAGCATCAGAAGGAACAGGCGGGTTAGAATAGATTTTCACCACACTTGCCGGGGCTCCCGGAAGACTGCTAAAGTTCCACTTTATAGAATCTGCCAGGTAAGGCAATGATATTTTAAATTTAAAAGGCGAACCTGTGCAAACGGAAGGCGAAGACTCAATACTGTACTGAGAAGTAACACCCACCTGCTGATAAAGATCTCTTACGTTGGTACCTGCATTATATCCATAAGATTCTGTAGCTCCATATCCATAAGCAATGGCGTTAAATCCAGAATCTGATTCTATTTTTCTTTGCAGCGCTCCTACATTTTGAATAAGATAGGAATAACCAGGATCTTGTGGATGTATTGTAAATAATGCCGGGCTTACAGGTACGCCATCTAATTTAAATGAACTGATAGCAGTACCGGTATTGGGAATTACAACACTGAAATAATGACTCAAAATTAAAAAATTGGGCGTTGCATTCCAGATTACATTAGTAATATTCTGTTCTACAGGGCTCAAATAAATTACTTCAGGATCTCCGGGATTAAGATTACCACAGGCATTCTGGGAAGTAATATATTGTGCAACTGTAATGGGCAGATTGGATTCAATTTTTTGCGGATCCCTGGTTGCCGGTATTTCATAATAAAAATTATTTATTAGCGGATATGTAATGGGAACTCCATTTAAGTTTACTAATACAGCTGGGTTTGACACACAAATTCTGTAAATATTAAAGGGCATTGCGCCACCCGTGGGAACGGTCAGATATTTTTTTCCCCAGGCATTTTTTGGAAAACTCTGCACCATATAATTGTCCGATGAGGAAGTGCCTCCGGAACAGGTAATGGAAATGCGACCACTCCCCGAATAAACAGCTATTTTTTTACATTTCCCCGTGGCAGTCGATATACTTCTAATCCTGGAGCCGGTAAGATCAACCCCCGAAGACCCACTGTATTGTCCCATTACATTATAAACCTGGCCCTGGGTTAATGAAACAGAAAAAGGAACTCCGGCTGCATGGGTGAGGGAGTTGGCACTTGGAATAATTTCTACCGTTGTAGTACCGGTATCGCAGGCAATTACATAAAACCAGCAATTAGCATCATCGGTGTTAGATATATTGGTATAGTTGATAGAATAATATTCTTTACCTAAAGTGTTGGTAGGAAAAAGTATGGTAGCACCAGAAACATTGGCATTAAAAATATGAGCGTAGGCTACAATGGCTTTATCACTTACTATGTGAATACCTTTATTTTGGGGAGTAGCCAGTTCTAAAAATAACCTTGCATCCTGTACACCTGTTTTAGGAATTGGGTTTGTTGTAAATATTGTATTGGCAGGAATGTTTGAATAGGTTTGAGAATATCCCGTACCGGGAATAATAACTGTTACATTGGTTACCTGGTCTGTAGCAAAATACAATACCATCTCCTGGCCATTGCTTGCTTTCATCACCTGGTGATACCCGTACCCTACCCAAAAATCTTTCCCTTTATTGGAAAAATCCTGTGAAAAGGCAGCTATTGAAAAACTAAAAAATAAAAAGAAAAGAAAATATGTTCTCA
>JBKJSJ010000363.1:0-9030 GCA_046595965.1 Ferruginibacter sp. | reverse complement strand
TTTTCCTGAGTAAAATACAGGGTGTGAAAATAGCTCCGGAAATGTCCACGGGCATTTTTAGAATTTACCAGGAAAGCCTTACCAATGTAATACGGCACTCACAAGCCAGCCAGGTATCTTCTTTGCTGCAGATAAAAAATAATGAGCTGCTGCTGAATATTACAGACAACGGCAAAGGATTTATTGTAAAAGATGTTGCCAATAAAAAAACGCTGGGTTTACTGGGCATGAAGGAAAGAGCCAGTTTAATGGGTGGAACATACAAAATAACTAGTGAGCCGGGTAGTGGAACTTCCGTTTTAATTACTGTACCTTTAAACAGGAATTAATGTACGAAATGTATTTTTATGATCAGGGTACTTATAGCAGACGATCACACCGTAGTAAGAAGAGGTCTTAAGCAAATATTGCTGGAGGGTTTTCCTACAGCCCATATAGAAGAAGTGCCTGATGCTGAAGAAATGATAAAAAAAATTATACAGGCCGACTGGGATGTGGTGATAAGCGACCTGAGTATGCCTGGCCGCAGCGGCCTGGAAGCACTGCAGCAGATAAAACAAATTCAACCCAAACTTCCGGTTCTTATCCTCAGCATTCATCCTGAAGATCAATATGCCATCAGGGTACTAAAAGCAGGGGCAGCAGGATATTTAAGCAAAGACATGGCACCCGATGAATTGGTAAATGCAGTGCAGCGGGTTATGCTCGGTAAAAAATACATTACTGCTTCCATTGCCGAAAAATTAGCTTCAGTGCTGGACCAGGATTCAAGCAAAGCTGCACATGAATATTTATCTGACCGGGAATTTAGTGTGCTTAAATTGCTGGCTGCAGGCAAGTCTGTTTCAGAAATTGCCGAATCGCTTTTTCTTAGTGTAACCACAGTAAGTACCTACCGCACCCGCATCATGGTAAAAATGGGGTTAAAAAATAATGCAGATTTAACCCTCTATGCAGTAGAAAATAAACTGCTTTAATTAGTTAAGTTTTGTAGAATATCTCCTACAAATTCATTTTAAAAATAGAAGCTTCATTTAATGTAAATGTTTACAATAGCTTTTAGTTTTCCTTTTTAAATTTACATTCACCTCTAAGCCATGTATACACAGAACCCAACAATAAATATGATTAGTACTAATTTAAAAATATTAATTGTTGATGATACAGATATTGTTGTAGAGCGGTTATACAAAATGATTATTGAGATAGATACAGTTGATATAGTTTTAAAATCCAATTCCTATAACCAGGCAGTAAAACTAATAAAAAAACAGTTGCCCGATATTATTTTAATGGACATTCACCTGCCCGGCAAAAATGGTATAGAATTATTGAAATTTGTAAAAGAAAATTATCCAACCATAAAAACCATAATAGTAACCAACCATGCAAGTAGTAATTATAAACTGCTTTGTGAATCTATGGGATCAGATTATTTTATAGATAAGTCTGCCGAATTTGAAAAAATACCTTTTATAATTAACAGCATTAATGCGTAGAAATAATTTTAACTGTGAAAAACCAATTGAATAGTTAAGAAAATGCTGTCCTCAACTCAAGAAAAAAAATATAATACTTAATCGCTTCACAAAAAAAAAGAAAGCCCGTTCAAGCTTGGGAACCGGTAACTATGTTGCCGGTTTTTTTAAAACTCCTAAACCTCTAAACTCTCCAGCCCTGGAAGTAAATATTAAACCTGTTGCCATTTATATCATGAATAAATTCTGTCAACAGCATTTTTATATTTCTCCATAATAATTTTTCTTTTCAGCGAAAGCTTGGGAGTCATTTCGCCGGTATCTACACTCCATTCATTGGGGAGTAATTCAAATTTTTTAATCTGCTCTACATGATTAAAAAATTTATTGAATGATTCTATCAGCTCCCGGTACAATGCCAGTACCTTAGGATGATTAATGGCATCTTCTGTTGTAGTAAAGGCAATTCCTTTTTGCTGCATCCATTCTTTAAGGTTGGGGAGCGATGGAACAATGAGGGCTCCTACAAATTTTTGATCGGCACCTACAATAATAATCTGTTCTACAAAAGGAGACTCCTTCATTTTATTTTCTATAGGCTGTGGTGCCACATATTTTCCGCCACTGGTTTTAAAGAGCTCTTTTTTTCTGTCGGTAATTTTTAAATATTTATCATTTTCAAACACACCAATATCGCCGGTATGCAGCCAGCCATCTATAATGGTCTCTGCCGTAAGTTCCGGTTGTTTGTAATAGCCCATCATTACACTGGGGCCTTTTACACAAATTTCTCCATCCGGTTGCAGCTTTACTTCCTGGCCCTGGATCACTATACCCACTGTGCCAAATTTAGTACCTCCTTCAAACTTGCAGTTTACACTTATTACCGGGCTGTTTTCTGTAGGGCCGTATCCTTCATAAATAGGAATTTGCGCAGCAGTAAATATCCTGAGCAATCTTACCTGGCAGGCAGCACCACCGGTAACAATGCACTGCACATTGCCACCCAGTGCATCTCTCCATTTATTAAAAATTATTTTGTTGGCCAGGGCCAACTGCAAACGGTATGCAAGGCTTCCTTTATTTATAGCATCATATTGCTCGCCCAATGCTACTGCCCAGTAAAAAACTTTTTTCTTTATGCCGGTTAGTTCAGCACCTTTGGTCATAATGCGCTCATATACTTTTTCAAGCAGCCTGGGCACGGTAGAAAAAATAGTGGGTTTTACTTCTTTAAAATTTTCGCCAATGGTTTCCATACTCTCTGCATAATAAATAGAAATTCCGCTGTGCAGGTAGATGTAAGAAACCATGCGTTCAAAAATATGATTCAATGGCAAAAAACTTAAAGCTCTGGCACTTGTATTTTCATTAAAAGGAAAAGTTTTTACCGAGTTTAAAACATTGCTCACCAGGTTTCGGTGGCTCAGCATTACGCCTTTTGGTTTGCCAGTGGTGCCAGAAGTATAAATGATAGTAGCACAATGAGAGGCCTGGATAGTTTTCTTACAGGCTTCTACTTTCTCCAGTTCTGCGGCATCAATATCTTCTGTAATTTTTTCCCAATGATCCGCACCTTCCATTTTATCAAAACTAAAAATACCTGTTAACGAGGGCACCCTGTCCCTGATATTATTTACTTTTTGCAAAATATCTTCCCCAGTAATAAAAACATATTTAATGGTTGCATCATTAAAAATATATTCGATCTCGTTAATATTGGTGGTAGGATAAATGGGACATAAAAGAATGCCCGCCTGCTGGCAGGCAAGGTCCAATATAAGCCACTCCGGCCTGTTTTTACTGATGATGGCAATCTTATCCTGGTTATCTACCTGCATATCATTTCCACTAAGTCCCATTTTTAAAAGTGCAGCACTTAACTTGTTTGCCCTGTTGGCCACCTCCTGCGTAGATATAGGCAGGTAGGTACCGTTTACTTTCCCTGCAAGCATATCCTGTTGCGGAAAATTTTCCAACTGGTAATATAAAAAATCAAAAATTCTGGATTGCTCGTTCATGGTCATTGTTTCAAAGTTTTGATTATGCAATGTATGCTGATGAAACAAAACCTTTCAGCTATTTTACATTTGGCAACTTCTAAGATAATAAAAAAAGCCTTCCCAAAGGAGAGAAGGCTTTTTTTTACCAAACAAAAGCAAATTACTTTTTGGTAGCAGCTATAGAAAGTTTAATGTTTACTTCTTTGCTAATAATCCAATCTTGTGGATTTTCAGGTCCTTTATAGTTCATTCCCCATAATGTTCTGTCAATATTAAAATCTGCAAAAGCAGCAGCGGTATTGCCATCTACCGTAATTTTTGCAGGAAAAGAAATGTTTTTGGTACTGTCTTTTAATGTAAGATTTCCTTTTATAAGATGAGTAGCATCTTTAACCAAAGAGCTACTATCTGATGCAAGAGGTTCTACCGAAGTAATTTCAAATTTTGCAGTGGGATATTTTGCCACATCAAAAAAATCAGGACTTTTAAGATGACCTTCCAGTTTGCCTTTGTTCTCTGCATCTGTTGCCAAATCATGGTTAACCAGCGATTTAATATCAATAGTAAAACTACCTCCGGTTAATAGGTTGTCCTTTACTAATAATGAACCCTCGCTTACTTTAAAAACACCATTATGTTTGCCGGTTGGTTTAAAACCTGTCCAGGAAATAGTGGTAGCAGAGTCCAAAGTATAAGCAGAACCATCAGCAGTCTTTACTTCCTGAGTTTCTGAGGTGGTTGCTTTTTCAGCATCCGAAGAATTGTTGCAGGCAGCCAGCAATGCGGCTGCTGAAAATAATAAGGTGACTTTTTTCATTGTTTTTTTTAATTAGAATGCAAACATAAGACCTTTTTTCTAATTAATGTTTAAACATTGAAAAATAACTTTTATTTGTAATATTCTCCAGTAGGAATTTTAAAGATGCGGCCTTTTTGAAACTTAAGAAATTCGTTGTAAGTATTGTTATTGTTATTCACCCAGTTTTGAAAAGCACTTAGGTTTTGGGCACTGCCAAATAGCCATTGGTTATAAGCATCAAAAAGTCCCTCTCTCAATAATTGCTGCTGATGGGCAAAAAGCCTGTACTTAAATGTAGGTGCGGCCTCTGAAAACCAGTTGAGTATAAAACGGGTTCTAATCATGGTGAGCGTTTCTGTATTGATGCCCGCAGCAGCTACCGACGACTGCCCATTCATATTTTTTAAAAATGCTTTTACAAAATTGCTCTTGTCTTTATTATTGTTTTCCAGGTTGGCTTCGCTAAAGAGTTTTTTATACCCATCCAGCAAAAGATTCTTTATTTCGGGAGCCGAGCTGCTCAGGGGTTCCATATTTATAAAAATTTCCCCATATAAAAGCGACCAAACTTTATCTGTAGTTAAATAATAATATTTGGCTGCGTTGTAATAATTCCTGCTGTAGGATGGATCAGTTTCTATCCCTTTTTCCCATTGTTTAATGGCTTCAAAGTTTTGCTGCTGCCACTGCAGTTCACCCAGCTCATTATAAAGTGGGCCACTTTCTGGAAATTTCTTTAGCCCTTTTTTATACATTTTTTCGCAGTCTTTGGTCATTTCTGCCTGCCGGTATATGAGCCCGGCTATCTGAAAACTCTGGTCATCTGCCTCCTCCCTATCCAGTACCGGGTTAATGGTTTCCAGTGCTTTTGCATTTTCTTTATTGTAGTAATAACTCATGGCCAGGTCTTTGGCTACGGGAATATTCTTAGGTTCCTGCTGCACTGCACGGTTTAGTACTAGTATGGCATTTGGAAAATCGCCCTGCTTCATAAAACTTCGGGCAGTTTCGTGCAATTGTTGGGCAGTTTGTGTTTGCGCTGTAATTACCAGGGTAAAAAGGCAGCCTAATAAAGCAATAGATAATTTTTTCATCGGTGGTAAAGATAAAAAAAGAGCCACTCATAAAAGCGGCTCTATACAAAGAATTATGAAAACCTTAAAATTAGTTGCAACAGGTTTTAGGTTGGGTAGTTTTTATTGCGCTCAAACTTGTTCTTTCAAAGAGCAAAATATGTCTCAAATTTTTTATGTTTTTTTGCTTACATCTTTTAAAGGGTTTCATTTGGGGATTCAATCCATAACTTTCTATTCAATCCATTTACCTGATAGATATACATACTCGTTGCAACTCAAACATATTGGTTAATTCTTCTGCTGTAGCAAAACTTAAACCTGCATATGCATCATTAAAATTTTTATTTTTTATGGAAATGAATGCTATAAACTTCATAGTGCTGCATCAATAAGATGCTGATTGAATTGAAACAAAATGTGTATGAATTGTGAAAATGCAATGGCCTTCTTTTTAACCTTAAATAAAAATAAACACAGGATATTATTTATTTATTGAAAGGTTTACAACTTTTAAAGTAGCTACTTGTTTGTAGATAATATATTTGGGTGCGGTAATAAAAGCTGTCAATGTGTGCAGTTTAACAGGGCATAAACAATTAAAACAATGTAGAATCAAAAAAATAACATTTGCTGATGATGGCGTAAAATTTGCTCATTACCCTTATATCTTATGAATGATTTTGTTATATAACTTTTGAGACTATATTTGCGCAATTTCACAATGATTTTAATTGGCTGTAATGCTGGTTCTTATTTATATAGCATCCATAAAATCAATCATACAAAAAATTAATTTTTTATCTAGTTAGAAAAATATTTAATGAAAAACGAAACACACGAAGGAGCCTATAAATCTGATGTAATGGGTATGTTGGAGGGATTTGTTGCACAAACTGTGGAAACATCTTTGTTAGACCCCGACGATTGCTGGCAGCCCACAGATTTTTTGCCCGATTTTACCAAACCAAATGTATTGGAAGAAGTAAAGCAATTAAGAGAACGCACCGATTGTATTCCAGATACAGTTATCAGCTCTTTGGTGGGCAATATGATTACAGAAGAAGCATTGCCAAGCTACCAAACTTATTTTAACCTGATGGTAAATGAAGACCGTGACCTCACCAGCACCAACGGATGGGTACGATGGAGCCGTGCCTGGACGGCAGAAGAAAACCGGCATGGCGATCTGCTTAACAAATACCTGTATTTATCTGGCCGGTGCGATATGAAAAAAGTAGAACAAACCATTCACAGGTTAATTTACAATGGCTTTAATCCGCAAACCAACCAGGATCCTTACAAGGCAATTGTATATACATCTTTCCAGGAAAGAGCTACCAAAATATCGCATGTAAACACTGGTAAACTGGCAGATAAAGCCGGGGATAATGTGCTCTCCCGCATTTGCAAAACCATCGCCGGCGATGAAGCCCGCCATGAAAAAGCATATAAAACTTTCATGACCAAAATATTTGAAATAGATCCCAATGGTGCACTCAAATCATTTGAAGAAATGATGCGCAAACAAATTGTAATGCCCGCATTGCTCATGGCCGATGGTGCAAAAAACCCTAATATTTTCAACGAATTTTCTGCTGTCACCCAAAAGATTGGAGTGTACACTACCTGGGATTATGCGCATATTATAGACCACCTTATTAAACTTTGGAAAGTAGAAACACTGGCCGGCCTGCAGGATGGAATGGCCAAAGCGCAGGATTATTTATGCAACCTTGCAGACCGGTACAAAAAAATTGCAGAACGCATGAAAGTACCGGAAGAAATAAGTTTGGCGTGGCTGAGTAATAAGAAGATGTCGTTTTAAGAAAAACAGTTATTCATTTTTAAAAACTTCTCCATCCTTCATTACAAAACTTACTTTCCCCATAATTTTTATATCTGTAAGCGGATTTCCATTTACCGCAACAATATCGGCCAGTTTGTTTTTTTCTATTGAGCCAATCTGGTTATTTCCCAGCAACTCCGCTGCATGAATGCTGGCGCAGCGAATGGCTTCCATAGCAGGCATGCCTGCTTCCGTCATATAAACAAATTCCATCCAGTTTTTCCCATGCTGGTACACTCCTGCATCTGTACCAAAAGCTATTTTTACTCCGGCCTTATAAGCTTTTGCAAAAGTATTTTGTATTTGAGGGCCGGTAGCCAATGCCTTGGGCGTAACAATTTCTGAATAATAGCCTGGAATCTTTGCACTGTCTGCCGTAGCTTTTCCCGCAGTGATGGTAGGAACATACCAGGTGCCATATTGTTTCATTAAGGCCATACCTTCTTCATCCATAAAAGTGCCGTGCTCAATAGAATTTACGCCGCCTCTGATGGCACGTTTTATTCCTTCTGCACCATGTGCATGTGCTGCTACTTTAAAACCATAGTCTTTGGCTGCAGATGTAATAGCTTTTATTTCTTCTTCGGTAAACTGTGGGTTGGCACCATCTTTAGCCTGGCTAAGCACCCCGCCTGTAGCTGTTATTTTTATAAGGTCTGCTCCGTTTTTGTAGCGTTGTCTTACTGCCTCATAGGCTTCTTCCTTGCTGTTGATTACACCGTCCCTTGGGCCTGGGTCTCCCATAAGATCTCTCCGGTAACCGTTGGTTGGGTCTGCATGGCCACCTGTGGTAGCAATAGCTTTTTCGGCAGTAAATATTCTGGGGCCGGTAACCAAACGCTTATTGATAGCATTGCGCAAAGAAACATTTACACCGGTGCCACCTAAATCTCTTACAGTGGTAAAGCCTGCCAGCAAAGTTATTTTTGCGTAGGCCAGCGATTCAAAAGCAATATCTGCAGGATTGGTTGTAAAACGTTCTCCAGCACTTCCTTTTTTTGTTTCGGTTTCAAAGTGTACATGCATATCTATCAAACCGGGCAGTACGGTTTTGTTTTTAAGGTCAATTATTTTATCATTGTTTTCTGCTGCTACAAAACCTTCTTTTACATCCATAATTTTATTGCCCAGCACAATAATAGAATAATTGCTAAGCACTTTACTGTTTACTACGTCTACCAGTTTGCCGCAATGTAAAATAGTTTTTTGTGCAGTGGCTGCAACAGTTGATAAAAGCAGTAGGAGTAATGCAGAAAAAATTTTGAGCATGATAGTTTTTTATTTGATGGTAAGATAAAGGAAAAAGTTATTATGCCGAATCGATTTATAAATTAGCCCAATACTTCAGGTGGGTATTTACCAAACCAACCTGCACAAAAACTAACTGATATTTCGGCCACCACACAATGGCCTAAATTGAAATTCCGTTTGATATAATCGAATCCGGCTAAAAAAACTCAAAAAAAAGCACCTCCAGGGGTGCTTTATAATAAGATAAAATTAAAATCAATCTATCAAATGCGTCAGCAATCCATCTCTCAGTTTTGGTTCAAACCAGGTGCTTTTTGGTGGCATTACTCCTCCGCTGTCTGCCACATCAAAAAGTTGTTGGATGCTTACAGGAAACAGGCTGATGGCAAGTGCCATATCGCCACTGTCAACTCTTTTTTCCAACTCTGCAAGACCACGAATGCCGCCAACAAAATCTATGCGAACGTCTGTGCGCTGATCTTTAATGCCAAGGATAGGCTCCAGCATATTTTGTTGCAGAATGCTGATGTCTAATATGGCAATGGGGTCAGCATCATTGTATGTTCCCGGGTTTGCA
>JBKJSJ010000031.1:0-7118 GCA_046595965.1 Ferruginibacter sp. | reverse complement strand
CCTAATTCACCATTGGCTCCTTCTACACTGTTATATACTTCGCCTGCAGGCATGGCTGTTTCGCCCATCACAATTTTAAAGTGATAAATGAGCGCTTCCATTTTTGTATATACATCTTTTTTCTCAGGGAGATAATAAGCAGGTGTATCTGCGTGAAACACTTCTGCTTCGGCACCTTTAAATTCCTGCACTTTTTTATATGCCTGGTCAATGATGCTTAGGCTCTGCCACATTTCTTCGTTGCGCACCAGGAACCGGTCATAACAATCGCCTGTTTTACCAACAGGAATAGAGAAATCAAAATCCTGGTAACTGCTATAAGGAGTATGCACTCTTACATCATAATCTACCCCGGTGGCACGCAGGTTAGGCCCGGTAAATCCGTAGTTGAGCGCACGCTCTGCACTCATGGGGCCACAACCTACTGTGCGGTCAATAAAAATACGGTTGCGGGTAAACAGGTTTTCAAACTCACGCAACTGTGCCGGGTAGCCGCTTTTATTATCCAGAAATTTTTCTAACTTTTCAAATGCAGTGTTGGTAAAGTTTCTTTCAAAGCCACCGATGCGGCCAATATTTGTTGTAAGGCGGGAGCCACAAACTTCTTCATAAATTTCGTAAATTAATTCCCGAAACTGCATTACATATAAAAATCCGGAGTAAGCGCCACTATCTACTCCCACAATAGAATTGCATATAAGATGATCGGAAATACGTGCCAGCTCCATAATGATAATGCGGAGATAATCTACCCGCTTGGGAATTTTTACACCCAGCAGTTTTTCGCAGGTTAAATGCCAGCCCATATTGTTGATGGGGGCAGAACAATAATTTAACCGGTCGGTTAATGGGGTGATCTGGTATAAAGGTCTGCGTTCTGCAATTTTTTCAAATGCCCGGTGTATATAACCCACTGTGGAAGTAGATTTCATTATACGCTCTCCATCCAGTTCCAGGATGTTTTGAAAAACACCATGCGTAGCAGGATGTGTAGGCCCCAGGTTTAGCGTGGTGGTTTGCTTTTCTATGCTGCCTTCTGGTAATAAAATGTGTTCGCTCATAAAACAACCTCAAACCCTAAAGGGGCTTTTAAAGATTAAAATTATTTAAACTTCTCTCACACAATCGGTCTCTATTATTTTTTCATTCGCAATACTTTGTATCTATCACAGGTACTCCGGTTCCCGTATTCCTTGTCTATTACAATTACCTCCCAAACATTTCATCATCTTTATCCAGCCTGGTTTGTTCTTCCAGCGGAAACTCTTTTCGCATAGGAAAATAATCCATTTCATCCACATTCAATATTCTTATCAGGTTTGGATGACCCACAAAATTTACTCCGTAAAAATCATAGGTTTCCCGCTCCATAAAATTGGCAGATTTGTATAGGGCCGTTGCGCTATATACATCTGGTGTTGCTATATCTGTAAAAACTTTTAAGCGGATGCGCACATTATCTTCCAGGTTGTGGAGGTGATAAACCACTGCCAGTTCTGCTCCTTTATTATCGGGGTAATGAACGGCCTGTAAATCGGTGAGAAACCTGAATTTTAATGCTTCGTCGTCAAACAGGTATTGTAGAACTTTTAGATTAAGCTCTTTGGGGGCAGTAAAGGTAAGCATGCCATAAGGCTCCTGCCAGTTTGTTAATTGGTCGCCGAATTTTTCTGTAAGATTGGTTTTTATTGATTCGTTAGAAATAGACATAAAGCTTTTAGCTTTTAGCCATTAGCTTTGAGCCAAGGCATTAAAAATTTGTTTTATGTTTTGCTAACGGCTATCAGCTAACCGCTAACTGCTCTGTTTATTATTTTATTGTATTCCGTATTCTGCCAGTAAATTTTTATACTGATCGCTATGCCTTCTTCTTAAATTTTCGTTGTGTATCAATTCCTGCACTTTTAAAAATCCATCCAGAATGGCTTCGGGCCTGGGCGGACACCCGGGTACATATACATCTACCGGTATCACCTGGTCTATTCCCTGCAGCACAGAATAAGTATCAAAAATTCCTCCACTGCTTGCACAGGCTCCCACAGAAAGTACCCAGCGGGGTTCCGCCATTTGCAGGTAAACCTGCCTTAGCACCGGGCCCATTTTTTTAGAGATAGTACCCATCACCATCAGCAGATCGCATTGGCGGGGAGAAAAACTCATTCGTTCTGCTCCAAACCTGGCTATATCGTAATGGCTGGCGGCGGTTGCCATAAACTCAATGCCACAGCAGGAAGTAGCAAAAGGTAATGGCCAGATAGAATTTTTACGGGCAAGGCCAACTACTTTTTCAAAATTAGTAGCCATAAAACCTTCCCCCATATAACCCTCGGGTATTCCCTCAAATTTTACGGTGTTATTAAATTGTACCGGACGAGACATAAGTCAAATTTGATAATGTAATAATTAGCTAATTGCTAATTCATTCTATTCATTTATTTTATCAATGTTTCAAAACAACTTGAACTCTTAAAATTTAGCGGATTAGCATATTAGCCAAATAGCTTATTAGTTTTTATTCCTCCCACTTCATAGCTCCCTTTTTAAATATATAAATAAACCCGGTTAAGAATAGCCCTACAAAAAGCAGCACTGCCAAAAAACCTTCCCAGCCAAGCTCTCTGAAATTTACCGCATAAGGATAGAAAAAAATTACTTCCACATCAAAAAGCACAAACAGAATTGCAACGAGAAAATATTTTATGGCTACTGGCTGGCGGGCATTTCCTTTTATATCAATTCCACTTTCAAAATTCTCCAGTTTATCGGCGGTTTTTCTTTTGGGGCCAATAAAATTTGAACCCACAATGATGAGTCCTATCAAACCTATTGCAAAAATTAACTGCAATGCTATGGGCAAATAATTGGCCGCATCATTTACTTTACCGGCTTGTAATAAAAAGAATTGCATAGATACAAAGTCTTAATTAGACAGCAAAAATAAGGCAGCATGATTGATATACAATGGTGAATATAGAAATAGGCTGATTAAAAAAAGCCTGCTATACATATAACAGGCTTTTTAATAATTTGTTTATAAAGATTTACTTCTTCTTTTTAGGAGCTATTCCTGTTTTTGGTTTGGCAGGGGCAGCCGCTTTTTTAACCGGGGCTTTGGGGTCATTTTTGCTGATAAATTCCCGGTTGGTTTTTAGTGCCTCATCTGCAGGATCTAATGCTATGGCTTTGTCAACAAAAACTAGCGCTGCAGCCTGGTTTTTATTTACATTATATTCATAACCTATAAAATATTTATATGCTACTAATACTCTTGCTTTTGCATTTGGCTTGGTAATATCTGCTTCTCCTAATTCTATTACTTTTTTATAGAAGGGAGCGGCTAACCCTAATGCACTGGTAGAATCTTTTACGGCATTTGTATTTCCCAACATATAAAATCCAAATATATCCGCAGGATATTTTTCTATGTACTGGGTAAATATTTTATTAGAGGAATCATACAAACCAGCCTGGTAGTATGCGTATCCGGCATTAAATAAATCTACATTACTAAAGTTCTTTTTTGCTCTCAGTATTTTACCATACCAATCTCCTGCTTCTTTAAATTTTTTCTGAGACTCATAAGCCGCAGCCAATGATTTAAGATAACTTACTTTATTAGATTCTACGCTATCTAAAGCCACAGCTTTGTCTACCAGTTCACCTACCCTAACTTCATTTCCAGGGAATTTTAAAAGAACTGCAGCATAAGCAGAATAATCGCCCCCTTCAATTTTATCGGCACTCTGGCGTTTAAAATATTCTTCAAAACTGCTTTTTGCATTTGCCGAATCCTTTAACCTGTTATAAGCAAATGCCCGGATTTTAAATAAATTTATGTAAGGTGAGGCACCCTCGGCAGCAATACACTCATTGGCTTTTATCACTGCTTCGTTAAATAATCCCTGGGCATATTTCATAGCAGCCCTGTAAGAACATGCTTTAGGATCATCATCAGAATTGGCCAATAATTTATCTAAATATTCGGCGCTTTTACCAACATTGGTTTCGTAATAATAGTTGTATAAGGTAGCATATACAGGAGCATATTTAGGATCCTTGGCTATTGCCTCATTATAAAACTTCATATAGATAGCTTCCTGAGAATAGCCCTGTGTCTGATAAACCCTGCCTGATCTGTAAATGGCTCTAACATAATTTGGATTTAATGCCAGGGCGGCCTGGTAACTGGTAATAGCATTGCCACCGTCGGCAAATTTCCTGTAAGCATCCCCAAGGTTTGCATACACTTCAGGATCATTAAATTTCTTGATAAGGGTAGCCTGTTTTAATTTATCAATTGCATAAGCTGCATCACCGTTTTTACTATCGGGGTTACCATTGGCAAAACCCACAGCATTTAGCACTGCAATACTTTTACCCTGGCTCAGAGAAATGGCGGTTTCAAAACGGTTTCTTGCATCCTGCGTTTTACCTTCCAGTAATTCTACATGCCCAAGGCCAGCCAAAACCAATGGGCTATTTGGCACAGCAGACAATCTTGATTGATACAAAGTTTTAGCTCCTGAAATATCTTCCAAACCAATTTGCGCCTGGCCCAGCAAATAAATAGCTTCTTCATTATTAGCGTTGGCAGCAATCAGTTTCTGAAATATTTCTTTTGCACTTTTATACCTTTCATAATACATAAATTTCTTTCCATCATCAATACTTTGTGCAAAGGCGGAGCCCACAAAAAGTATAGAAACAAATAAGAATATTCCAGTTGTAATTTTTCTGTTCATTTTTTTTATTTTGTTGTTTGACTGATGCAATGTTATAAAAAATTATAAAAATTCGTTAAAGCAAAAACTAATTATTTGGTAATTTCTCATTCAATTTTACTTTTCTTATGCCCAACTGCATTACAGGACCAAGATAAGCTCTTCTAAAAATCAACTGACCCCTTTCGTACTTTAAAAAATTTACAAAGCCTGTACCGAGGCCAGGGTAGTTCTCTTTATTGATATAATACAAACCACGTACCAAAGGATATCTTTTGCTCAGGATGCTTGCCTGCATAGGTTTTACGTAAGGTGTGTCTTCGCAAACAATGCATTCTACATATCCTAATTTTACTTTTTTAAGCTGTGCCACCTGCTGAGTATCTTCAGGATTTCCGATCCAGTTTATCCCTATTAAACCAATAGCATTTTTATGACTCCCAACATACTCAATGACTTCTTTACTTGTTTTAGCAGCTTTTACAACAGAGGTATCAAACTGCTGTCCTTTTAAAACAGAGTCTGTAATAAAACGTACAGTACTAGTAGCATTTAATCCGTCAAACACAATCTGCTGGTCACGCTTTATTTTGCCGGTAAGCTGCTCTCTTAATCTTTTTAAAGTAAAGATGGTATCTGTACTTTCTATATTTACAATAACTGCCACAGCATCAGTAGCTACAGCATTCCAGGCAGGTACATATTTTAAAGAGTCTGCAAAAAATGCTTCTTCCTTATCTGTAAGCCCCCGGGTGATAATAATCATCCTGTTGCTGGTATCTTTAAAAAGATCCCTTATGCATTCTGCTTCGGGTTTATAATGTGCAATGATCTTAGTACCTGGATAAGAAGATTCATACATCTCAATCTGCTCTTCCATTACTGGTTTAAAAGACTCATCAATACTAATATTAATAGTGCCACTGCTGGCAGAATCATAAGTAGCTTTTTTACTTTTTTGCGGATTGCAGGATAAAAAACCGGTTATCATCAGCAGCACAGCAGCAAACACCAGCATTCCTTTTTTCATGTTCATCTTTCTCTTAAATAATTTTTCTTATACCCTCTGTAAATTCTAAAACTACCATACAGAACGCATACTGCCCCAAAAGCCTTCATCGTTACATCATCAAATCTTGCCTCCAGCCCGGTATTAAAATATTGTATAAATATTAAGAATATTCCCATGGCTCCCCACATTAATCCCATGCCATAATCCATCCAGCTCCGCATGCGGATATAACCCCTGTCCCGTTCACTTATTTCTTCCTTTTCAAATTCTTCCAAAGCCATAAGGTTCATTTTTTAGGAAAAGCAAAATACAACTTATTCTTTAAGCATATTACTCCGCTGCGGTAAACTTTACAGGAATAGTATAATACACCGAAACTTTTTCACCATTATATTTCCCTGGCACCCATTCGGGCATCCTCTTTAAAACCCTGATAACCTCATTATTAAAAGTAGCTCCCCCATCCTGAATTGTTTCAAATGCTTTAAGTTTTCCATCGTAACCTACCACAAATTTTATTTTTACTTCTACAAAACTTCCCTCCTCCATATCTTCGGGGTTCTGCAGATTTCTTTGCAAAAATTTTCTAAGTGCTTCCATACCACCTGGAAAAACAGGCATTACATCCGCAGCAAAACGGGGCGTTTCGTTATCTACCCTGGCCGTAGCTTCAATAATTTTACCAGTTCCAGTTTCTACAATACCTGGTTCTTTTACCAAAGCTTTATTAGATGGAATACCTGCATGTGTATTAATGCCAATGGCCACACTGTCTAAATTTTTACTCAATTTGCTTGCATCTGCATCCTTGGGTGTAATAACAACCTTGCTCACCCATTGCTGGGTAGCTATGGGTTTTGCTGGCTGTTTTGGTGGGGCTGGCACTACCGGTTTTTTTTGACTTTCAATTAATACCGGAGGCAGCACTTTAATTACGTAAGGGTCGGTAATAAAAATTCCCTTTGCCTTTTCTTTTTTTACAAATACTGCTGCCAGCAATATGGCTGCTGCAAAAAAGAAAGTGATTCCCAACGCTTTTACCAGCCTGGCATTGTAATGCCTGCGCAGCATATATGCGCCATAGCTTTTGTTCCTGTTTTCAAATATAAGGTCGAGGATGTCTGCGGATAAAATATTTTCGGATCTCATTGTAGTAGCTTTTGAAATTGAAGAAAGTTGTTTCAAAAACCGGCGCCTGTTTGGTATAAGATGCTTTAAGGTTGAGAATCCATAAATTGCAACTCTCATTAATTCAATAGTCAGTTAGTGTATGCTCTTTTCCCATTTAACTAAATAACCATTGACTATGGAGTTATTTACCTCCTACAAAAATATAGTGCAGGCATTGACTATTGAATTAATGACTATTGACTTAATCACCATTA
>JBKJSJ010000475.1:0-7280 GCA_046595965.1 Ferruginibacter sp. | reverse complement strand
TGCCTGTTTTATTTTTAAATTTACCAGGGCAGAATCAAGCGCAGGGGATGAATTTATTTTTTTATTGAGCAGCAGAGGATATAAAAAAGGAACCAGGCAAAATAACAAAACAGTTAATAGCAACAGGAGCGATCCTCTTCTTTCTTTACGGGTAAAGTACAGATAACTATTGGCAGGCTTGCGGGACATGATTTAAAAGTACAAACCCTCTTTGCAATTTGCAATACCCTGAGGAGGTAAGATGGATTTATTAGCCGGGAGGAGGAAGTAGGCAGCGTGGAGAACAGTCGGCAGTCGGCAGTCATTAGTCAGTAGTCAGTAGTCAATTTAATTTTGAGATTACAGGATAATAATGCAGGAACAATTTTCATCTTTGATCTTTGACCAATGACTTTTAAACTTTTCCAATTAAGATTAGGGAACATTACATTAAAAAAAAGAAATTTGCTGCATATCATAAGCGGCCAGGCGGCCTGCTGGCAGGCTTTCATTTACTTCTTCGTGCAGCCCCAACTGGTGGCTGATATGCGTAAAGAAAACCTGCGAAATTTTTAATTCGTCTGCCAGTTCCAGGGCTTCGGCCAGGTTAAAATGAGAGATATGTTTTTTTCTTCTCAGTGCATTCAGCACCATTATTTCGCTTCCTTTTATTTTTTCTTTTTCCTGCTCTTCTATCCTATTGGCATCGGTAATGTAGGTAAAATTTCCAAATCTAAACCCCAGCACAGGCATGTGCAGGTGCCATACTTTTATGGGCTGCACGGGAATATCACCCACCATAAAAATTTCAGCATCTATAGTATTTAAAATAATTTCCGGTATGCCGGGATACCTGTGTTCTGCAAACACATAATGGAACTCATTTCTTAGTGCCACCTGTGTAAGAGCATTGGCAAACACATTTACCGGTTGCTTATTAAAATAATTGAAAGCCCTTATATCATCCAGACCTGCAATATGATCCTTGTGTGCATGAGTATAAATAACGCCATCTAATTTTTTTACACCAGCCCTCAGCATCTGGTACCTGAAATCGGGAGTGGTATCTACTACCAACGTGGTATTATAACTTTGCACCAGGATGCTGCTGCGTAAACGATTGTCTTTTTTATCGGCAGAAGTACACACTTCGCAATCGCATGCTATCATGGGCACGCCACTACTGGTGCCGGTGCCAAGAAAAGTTATGGTCAATGGGGGACAAATCATTTTTGTAAAAATAAGCAATAAGAAAGAAGTTGAGGAAATGTTTCAAGAGGGTTTAAGAGGTTCAAAAGGTTTAAGAGGTTTAATAAGTTTAAAAACAAGATTTAAAAAATAGCTCAACTTATTATAGCATATATACAAATTCTTCAACACCTGTTTAAAGCATCAGATTGCTATTACCATAACAGTGCTATCTTTAAGCTTAGTTAAACACAACTATTTTTTATGCTATTTAAGTACTTTTTTTTTATTGCTATGCCTGTAACAGCAACGCTGTATTCATGTGCTCCAAAACCCTATGCCGTTACCAACAAAGAATATAAAAAGCAGGCAAGAGCCCTGGGAAAAATTATTACCCAGCCGCTCAAAGACAGTCTGCAGGCCGATTCCATGAAGTTGCCTGCTAATTGGGTTGGCACTATAAACTTTGGACTTAGAAAACCTAACTCAGTTATCATTCATCACACAGCACAAAATAGTTGTGAGCAAACGCTTAAAACTTTTACGCTTAAAAAAACACAGGTAAGTGCTCATTACGTCATTTGCAAAGACGGCACACTTTACCACATGCTAAATGATTATTTGCGTGCCTGGCATGCAGGCGCAGGTAAATGGGGCGGCCAGTCAGACATTAATTCCTCCTCCATAGGAATTGAAATTGATAACGACGGCACAGCCATTTTCACTGAAGCACAAATGAACTGCCTGCTTGGTTTGCTTGCCAATCTAAAAAAAAATTACAGCATTCCCACGGCAAATTTTATTGGTCATGCAGATATTGCGCCCACAAGAAAAGTAGATCCCAATGTAAATTTCCCCTGGAAGCGGCTGGCCGATGATGGTTATGGACTTTGGTACAGCGATACAACTGGCATAGAAGTTCCGGTAGATTTTAACACTATGTATGCTTTAAGAATTGTTGGTTATGATGTAGGTAATATTGCAGCAGCTACACAAGCTTTTCGAAGGCATTTTTTAACGGTAGAAAAAGCGGGCGAACTTACAGAGCCAGAAAAAAAAGTTTTGTTTTCGCTGATGAAAAAATATTTATGATCGCAGAAAAGACTTGGCTTCGCTCAGTTGCAGATTACTGATTAAAAAGATTAAAAAGGATTTCGCTAATTTACCAATTTTATCTTAATTAGTTGAGTCAGCTTTAGGTTCCCACTCAGTACAATGTCATTTAAATTTTGGTTTACATTGCCATGGCCTTTAGGGGATGCGAGGGGTTTCTAAATCATCTACCAGCTTTTCCAACAAGATTTCTTCCAAAACTTTTCTTTTTGAATCATTTGCCTCATCATACCATTTTATTAGCCTTATAAATCCATCAGCTATTTCAATACCGGTTATATCACTATCATCAAAGCAGCAACAGCCACTATTAAAATAGCAGGGCGATAAAAAAGTTTTTTCTTCCTGGGCATCATAAATTTTATTGCTGGGATGATCTAAGTACCTGCCCGCAGCAAACACCGGCCTGTGCGTATGCCCGGTAATGAGGAGAAGATTATTCTGCTGGCTGCTCCATTCATACATCATTTTATTGTGCAGGTTGCGGAGCGAATAATCGGTGCTGGCACTATTAACGTTTATCCTTAAAAAACGCTGCAGCGGCATCCAGATATGTGCCACTATCCAGGTGCTTACGTCATTGTTATCACTCATTAAATCGCCCTGGTGGCCATGCGTTAAAAAAATATCCAGTGGAATTTTAAGTCCTTTTATTTTAATGATAATTCCCTCGTAAACAACCAGGGGCAAAGCAAAATATTTTTTCAGGTAAAAGGATACCGCAAACTTATCTTTCCAGATGATATCATGATTGCCAAAAGTTTTTATATAGCGGTGTGGATGAAACGCAGCTTCTGCCTTTAAAGACTTTTCATTGGCAGGCAGTAATTCTGTTACATTAAATTTCCACAACTCTTCGCTATCGCCCAGGTTTATAAAACAAAATCCCTGCGCATTGTAATATTCCAGTGCTGCTGCATAATTTATTTCACTCTGTTTAAAATCATCTGCCCAGCTTTTATTGCCTTTGTGCTGATCGCTAAAGATGATGAATTTGTCTTTGGCAGGGTCTGCCTCCAGCAATTTTACATTATTATTATTTGCGTCTAACCCTTGCTGGTATAACTGTGTGAGAGAATTAAAAACCATATGCTGCCGGGGAGAAGCCGCCAGCTTATTGGCCATCCAGGTGAGTGGTTTTTTTAAAAAGTATTGTAAAATTTTTCGCATCTATAAAAATATTACACAGCTTTTGTGGCAAAGTATTTCCCTATCACCGGCAGCTTTTCCATTTCTTTTGCTTCTATCCTGGCAACAAACCAGGTAAAAAAGCCAAACAACAGCAAACCTGTGCTGATAGAAAACCACAACGCAGGGTTTATCCATTTAACCATGGCCAGGTGTATGCCATAAATGAGCACTACCAAAACAATATAAGACAGTAATTTTTTTACAGGATATGGAACAGGATAATGTTTATGGCCCAGTTTGTAACTACAGATCATCATAAAAAGATAACAGGTAAAAGTGGCAATGGCAGCGCCTGCATAATGCAGAATAGGTATGAGCACAATATTTAGCACAATGGTAATAACAGCACCCGCAATAGTGATGATGGCTCCATATTTATTTTTATTGGTGAGTTTATACCAAACGCTGAGGTTGTAATAAATGCCTAGAAAAATATTTCCCAATGCCAGCAGGGGCACTATCTCCAGCCCTTCGGCCCATTGTGGGTTTGCATACACTGTAAATATCCATTTAAAAATATCTAAAAATAAAGCGATCAATAAAAACATAAAACAACAGGCTATTACAAAAAACTTCATCACACGGGCATAAGTTCTTTGTGCATTTTCATTTTTACTCTGGTTGAAAAAAAATGGCTCTGCCGCCATTCTAAAAGCTTGTATTAAAAT
The DNA here is from genome assembly GCA_046595965.1 of Ferruginibacter sp. Lineage (GTDB taxonomy): Bacteria > Bacteroidota > Bacteroidia > Chitinophagales > Chitinophagaceae > Ferruginibacter. Next base: position 3,141 of record JBKJSJ010000475.1, on the reverse strand, counting down.
AGTAACGAGTAATGCTATACGGAAGATATTGGCAAAGATGCCGAGCTCATGATCTGCCTGCTGCCGGGGAAGATCTACCACGTGCCGGTAAATCAGCCGGCTCAGCACATCATTTATCATTCCACCCAGGCCCACAATAATAAGCGGCATACTGTAACGCATCACCTCTTTCCAGAGTTTGCTGTCAAAGGTGAAGGTTACCTGTTTTATTTCTTTACTCAATAATATTAAAGTAAACAGGCTGCCGCAAAGATTCCCAATTAAATAATAACCCAGGCCAAAATCTTTACTGTAAACCAGGCTCAGCAACCCATCAGGATTTTTTTGTACCATGCCCGGTGCAATGGCCAGGAAAAAAATTACCACAACCAGGTTTATAACAATGCCTCCTACCCTTGCGGCGGCATATCTTTTTGGCCGGTTCTCCTGCCTTAGCCTGGCAAAGGGTAAGGTGTTAAGATTATCTACAGCAATAATGGCAATCATCCAAAGCAGGTATTGAGAATGGTTGGTAAGGTCCGTTACAGATGCCAGCCAGTTTTGCGACAATAATAAAACAATACTAAATAAAATGCTGCTGCAAAAAAGAGAAATGGAAAGTGTGCTGTATAATTTTTCCCTGTCGTGGGTCTGAGAAAAACGGAAATAGGCTGTTTCCATTCCGTAAGAAAACAGCACATTTAGAAAAGGAATGAGTGTATAAACCTGCACAAGGTCTGCTGTTTTTGATGGCATAGCTACAAAAAAAGGCAGCGCCATGTTCATAAGGTAACCGAGGAACCTGCTGGCGATGGTGGGCACACCATACCATAAAGTTTGACCCGCTAATTTTTTTATACTGCTCAAAAGTTTGTTTAAATTTTTTTCAAATTTAGGAGAATTGGCGGCTATTGAAATAATTTATAAAATAAGAGATTTAATTATAAAATATTATTGCCGGTAATTGTACAAATTTTTACAAATATGTTTTAAAAAATATTTAATGTTTAAAATATACCGGGCCATCCGGGGCAAACCGTTTGTTCTTTGTAAAAGTTGTATCAGTAAGCGTATATAAAAAATAGACCAGCTCATTTTTCTGCAATGGGCTTAGCAGAATTGGCTGGCGTAAATTGCTATCCAAACCTTTTTGATTAATATTTATTTTAGCTATATAATGTTCTATTACCTGTGGCACAGAATATATGCTGCCATCGTGCATGTAAGGAAAAGTCAACTGGATATTGCGCAGGGTGGGCACTTTAAATTTTAAAGAGTCGCTGCCAAGGCTGGTTATGTGTTGCCTGCCAATATCTTTGAAACGATTGAGGGCAATTCCATTATTTCTAAAACTGTTATCAGTAAACAGGGGTTCTTTGTGGCAACCTGCACAATTGTTTTTAAAATGCCGGTATCCATTTTTTTCAAAATTGCTGAAGCTATCTTTTCCATTCATTACCCGGTCGTATTTACTGTTGGCCGAAACCAGGCTGCCGGTAAACTGTGCCAAAGCTTTCAACATTCGCTGGCTGGTAATAGCAGCATCCCCAAAAGCAGCCTTGAACATGCGGTGGAAAGCCGTATCTGTTTTTAAAATATAGATTACAGAATCCAGCGTTTGCCCCATCTCGTTAGCAGCCGTGAGGGGGCTCAGTGGCTGCACTTCTATATGGTTAATGCCGCCATCCCAATGATAAGCAGTCATCCATGCAAGGTTTATCAATGCAGGTGCATTGCGGGTGGTAAAGCTGTTGTTTATGCCGTGGCTAAGGTCATGATCGAAAGTAGAAAACGCAGCAAAAGGCTGATGACAACTGGCGCAGCTCACCTCTTTATCTTTACTGAGGCGGCTATCGTAAAATAATTTTTTTCCTAATTTAAATCCCTGCTCTGATAATTTATTATTTGCAAAAATATTGTTGGCCGGTGTGGGCCAACCTTTGGGAATTTTAAATTTTAAATAAGTGGGATTGTAAGGGCCAAAACCATCACTCTTTGTTGCTGCAATTATAAAAAGAGATGTAATAAAAAATAATAAAATCGATATGATAGTTTTTAGTTTCAATAAAAATTATTGTATAGAGATAATAGAAAACATTGCTGGAAAATTATCAGCCGATTTTTTTGCCAACTCACCAGGTATCATTACGAGTGCATGGTCAGCAATTTTAATTTCATTGATGCCTTGCCAGTAAGCATCCAAATTTACCTGGATATTAATTGTATGCCTGCTGTTTTCATTTACAACCAGCGGTTCATTAAGCTGCAGTACTATTTTTCGCTCTGCTTTGTATGGCCCTCGGTATCCTCCAATATGATGTTCTATTCTGTGCAGGTCGGCCGTAGAGGATGCAGAAAATCCTTCCAGCTTAAAAAATACATACCCCGAATTCCATGTCCAGAACATGCCATTGAGAGGATCCAGCGCACCAGCCTGCGCACCACTGCAGTTGAGCAAACTATCTACCCCCAAACTAAAAATGAGTTTGCTGTAAACGCCGGGGAGTGCCGGCATTTTAATAGTATCTTTTACAGAAGCATCAACAAGAAAAACGGAGTTTCCCCAATCAATGGTTGTTTTTGCTGCCAGGCTGATGTTACTGATATAGTATTTAAGCCGGGTGATGGAGTAACTTTCTGCAAATGCATTTATATAATTACTATCGCTTAATACCAGGTTTTTTCCATTGGCCGTATAATGAAATTTAAGTGCCATTTCTGCATAATTTTTTTGTGCCCCGGCAATTTGGCGGCTAAAAATAATTATTAAAAAAACTAACCCTGCTTTAATGAAAAACTTTTTATTCATGTGTGCCCGGCTTTTTTCTTGTTTGCTTTAATGTGCCATTTATTTTTTTGCTCTCCAATCTTTTTAGTTTACTGGCTTTGCTTGGTTTGGTAGGTTTGCGTTTTTTTTGCACTATCAAGGCTTTCTGGAGTAGCGCATTAATTTTTTTTATTACAATCTCTTTATTTGCCAACTGGCTTCGTTCTTCCTGGCTTTTTACAAAAAGCCTTCCATCAGCATTTATTTTATTTATAAGTTTATATTTTATGCGTTGCTTTTGTTCATCTGTAAACAATAAAGAGGCTTCCACATCCCAGTAACCTTCTACCATAGTCTCCACTTTATTCACATTCTGGCCACCTTTGCCACCACTA
>JBKJSJ010000315.1:0-10410 GCA_046595965.1 Ferruginibacter sp. | reverse complement strand
GTTATTGTTAAACAAATCGGTTTCATCCGTTTTATTATTATTAAAAGTGATGGGCCCGGTACCTGCACCCGCATCTTCTTCTTTTAGTCCTCTTTCTTTTCGCAATTTTCTCAATAGTTTTTTTACAAATGCTTCCCTGTCTGCAGCAGGCATAGCGGCTATACGTTGTGTGCTGTCTTCAAATGTTATTTTGTCAATTCTTTGCACCAGCTTAGCCAGTGTTTCTTTTCTTTCGTTGAGTGCTGCCACATCAATGTCTTTTTCATCTGTACCTAACTGCAGGCTGTCGTATAATGAATGTGCATCTTTATACATGCCAAGGCTATAAGCAATATTGCCCAGTTGAAAAAAACTCTTGTTCCTGTATTCAATATTGCCAGAATTGTATTTAACAGATTTTTTCAGGTAAGCAATGCTGTTAGAAGTATCTGGTTTTTTCATGGCCAGTTGTGCAGCAGAATAATAAATAATATCCCGGTAGCTATCAAATTTATCTTTTTTTGCAATGCGCAAAAGATTGGTAATGCTTAGGTCAAGTTGTTTAAGGTCGCCATTATCCCGCAGCATTTTTGCATCGTTTAAAAGTGCATAAATATCCATGATGGGGTCTGTGGTATGTTTGGAAGCCCTGCCATAATAATCAGATGCTTTTGCAAACTGCCCGTTCATTTCAAATAATTGCGCCAGCAAAAATTCCCATCGGCTTTTATCCTGTTTAGTATCTGCTACACTAAGGGCATTTTCCAGGTGCAGGGCTGCACTGTCATAACTGTTTTGCGCAAAAAACCAGTAAGCAGTTACTTCTTCCAAATCATTTTTAAGCCGCTGCGGAAGGTTTTGATCGTTTCGTAAAATATTGATGAGGCCGGCTGCATCTCCATAAGCTTCCTGTGCAGTAAAGGTTCGGGCCAGCCAGATTAATGCATCGTTTCTGCTGGGAGGTTTAGATAAAGCTTTTTGAATGAGGTTACGGTTTTCTTTATTGGCAATGGAAAGGTATCCTGTGCCTGGTGCACTGTTAGTACCCACAATCCTGCTGTCGTCCTCTTTTTTATTTCGGGGAAAAAGATTGTAATTAATAAATTGAAAGGTCATGGCTGCAGAATCCAGCTCATTGCGCAGGTAATAAGATTTGCCAATGAGCAGGTACATATTATCTACCCAGTCGCTACGCAAATCGTGCAGCAGAATTGCTGCTGTGGCTTTATAAATAACAGAGTCTAACTCTGTTTTTTGAGCCGAAGTATTTTCCAATGAATATGGATAATAAGAAAGCAGTTTGCTAAAGTCGTCCCGCTGGCTCATGCTGGCTCTTTCTACTACCGCATTGAGTTTATTATTGGCATTAAAATAATAATTGTAATGTGTGGTAGTGTTTTGCTTAAACCTCCGGTATTTGGTAAACTTTTTTTCACCCGTTTTTTCGGATGGCAGTCTTTTTTCTTCGTACTCCGCCGGCTTTTTTTCTTTGCCAAAAGGGTCTAATGTCCAGGTGGGCTGAGCATACGCTTTATTGGTAAGCAGGCTTGCGGCCAGTAAATTCAATGCAATAAGAATAGTAGTTTTCAACATGTAGAAAAGCGGTTATTTAATGCGGTTAAATATCGGTTTTTTTTCTTAATTCAACCTTCAAATTTAAATGGCTTAAAATGAATACAAATGCTTTATGCAATTTTAATATGTTAAAAAATTTATTGGCGGGCCATTCAAGCTAAAATTTGTAAGTACAGCATACCCATTACACCCATTAAACGGATTAGCACCCATTTAATTTGCTACACACAATAAAAAATCATCACCTGAAAAAATGGCCAGTCATTTTCAACCATTGAGAAACTGTTACCTGTTTTGCTTTTTTAATTACATGTAACTTCCTGGTTAATTTTTTATGAGATTTCCTTTATTATGCTGCACATTGAAAGGGGTTTGTTATTTTTATATTTTAAAATGCTAAAATGGCCAAACAGGAATCTGTAAATACTTTAAAAAGACTTCGAAATCATTACCGCCTGGTAATAATGAACGAAGATACTTATGAAGAAGTGGTAAAATTTAAACTAAACAGGCTCAGTGTTTACATAGCTTTCAGCACCATATTTATAGTAATGATTGGGCTCACCACATCGCTTATTATCTTTACGCCCCTTAAGTATTACCTGCCCGGTGTAGGATATGGCAGCGTAAAGCAAGTAAAAGAATACCGAACACTAAAGATAAGAACCGACTCTATGGAGCAGGCTCTTAAATACCATCAGCAGTATTTTAATAACCTGCAAAAAGTGCTGCAGGGCACGCTGCCTAAGTTAGATACCACTACCCTGGCCCTACCCAAATTAGAAACCAGTGACGATTGAGAATAAAAATTGCCTATTTTCGTTATACCAATATATGATAACCAAAACACCCCCCACAAACATGTTTAATTCAAAACTAAAAACCCCAAAAACCGAAGCTCTGGCGGTATCTGCCAGTATAATAGGCTCAGGTAATACCATTGCCGGCAATATAGATGCCCAGGGCGACATTAGAGTAGATGGAACCGTAAAAGGAAATGTTTTCAGCAAAGCCAAGGTACTCATTGGTGCCGAAGGCGTAATTGAAGGCAATATCCATTGCAGGGAAGCCGACATCATGGGCCAGGTTTTTGGCAATATAAAAACCGAAGAGCTGCTTCATTTAAAAGGCAAAGCTGCTGTATCGGGCGACATTCAAACGGCTAAACTGCTTATAGAACCCACTGTTAGCTTTAATGGCCAATGCCACATGGGTGCCAACATTGTAGAGCTAAAACCTGAAATAGCCATTGCAGTAAATGAATGACAACAAAAACTTTTTATGGAGATATGCAGGAATGGCCACTCAGTTTTTAGGGGCCATTGCTATTGCAGTTTATGGTGGTATGCAATTGGATAAATGGATAAAACCAGGAATGCCGTTAGCAGTTTGGTTGTTACCTTTACTCATCATCACAGGTATCATTATTAAAACCGTTAAGGATACCTCCACCAAAAAATAATTATTTTCATGAATGCTTCTCCCCGTTTACTGTACCCGATGCTGGTGCTTTTTGCCATCATCAGTATACTTATTTTATCCCTGGCTAGTTTTTTAAAAAAATATGGAATTGATACAAATGTACTCCTGGTAGCCAATGGCATTTTTTTGCTCATCAATATACTGGTTTTCCTGATGCAGACAAAAGCACATACAGATCCCAATCCCAATGTTTTTATAAGGGCAGTAATGGGAGGCATGATGATTAAGATGATAGTTTGTGCCATTGCCGTAATTGTTTATGTAGTAAGCATTGGCAATACCTATAATAAAAAAGCAGTTTTTATATCTCTTTTTATTTACCTCATTTACCTTGCCGTGGAAGTAGCCACGCTCATGCGGCTGAATAATAAAAAGCATGCCTAAAGAACGGGTTCCATTTATACAACTGCAGCAATACTTACCCGAAGGAAGTTTTGAGGATGTATTGTACTACCTGCAACATTATAAAGTACAACTTACTGTGGCACGTCAGCGGCAGAGCATCCTGGGCGATTACCGGCATGCACACGCAGGGCTCAATCACCGCATAAGCGTAAACGGAAATTTAAATAAATATTCCTTTTTAATTACACTGCTGCATGAACTGGCTCACCTGTTTACTTATGAGCGTTATGGCCACCGGGTGCTGGCCCATGGCCCCCAATGGAAAGCTGAATTCAGCAAAATACTTTCGCAGTTTCTGGCAAAAAATATTTTTCCGGCAGATATTGCTGCCACGCTTTCCCGTTCACTTCACAATCCTGCGGCCAGCAGTTGTGCCGATGAAAAACTGCTGAGGGTTTTAAAAAATTATGACCCGGCAAAAGAAGGACATTTAATGGTGGAGCAATTGCCCGATGAAAGTTTATTTTTCATTAAAGGAGACAGGGTATTTAAGAAAGGAGAAAAAATACGAAAGCGGTATAAATGTATGGAACTTTCTACCGGCAAATGGTTTCTCTTTAGCCCGGTGTATGAAGTGGTGATGGTGGAGGGTAAATAGTAATTTAGTCAATCTTCAATAGTGTCAACTCTAAAGTTTGAAATAAATCTTCTACTTCAAAAATCTTTAACCCTTAAACATTCAACTAACTTTTTAAATCTTTAGAACCGCTTAACCTCTTAAAACCTCTTGAACCTTTGAAACTTCTTAAACCTCCTTCAACATCCAGATATCACATCCCGTATGGCCGCTATTACCCATAGACTGTTTTAAATACTTGTAACCCATTTTTTCATACATGGGAACTGCTACTTTTAGCTCGGGCATTGTTTCCAGGTAAATGTTTTTATACCCAAGCTGTATAGCTGCTTCCTCACATTGTTGAAGTAATAATTTTCCAATGCCCTTACCCCTGGCAACTTTGGCTAAATAAAGTTTTACAAGTTCACAGGTACCGTCGGGTAAATTTTCGGTTGGATAAATGCCAGCTCCGCCAGCTACATCTCCCTCAAGGATTACCACAAAATAGGCACTACCCTCTTTTTTAAAAACATCAGCCAAATGATCTGTCGTATCATCAAAATAAACCGTTCCAGGCTTGGCAGCACCAAACTCCATTAAAGCATTTCTAATGACTGAAGCCAGCAAAAGATCATCTTCAGGCAATATTGATCTTATTATTATTGCAGGTTCCATTATTTTATCTTTTCATGAATTTTGATGCATTAATATTTTTTACCATATTGATTGCAGCAATAACCTAGGTTTGTTCTCCCTTTTATAATATGGTTTTATCCTACCGGGACTGCCTAAACGAATTTAGCGTTCCTAGCAATATTTTACTATTAATACGACTCTCATTTTCTGGCAAAGATATTGGTCAGTTCTATTATTAGTTAAATTTCTATATGCTGGATATTTATTACCCGGCTGTTGAAATAAAGGTCACTATAGTATTTTACCTGTTTTCTTTAAACAAAATCGCATTTATTATGTTGGAAGCTTGTTATAGAGGAATAGAATTTAAAATCCTTTAGCATTATAAGATGATAATTGTGTTATTTACAAAAATCCCCTATTTTCGATGATTAATTTTAATGAAACCTATTTATTGCCTGACAATAAAACATATAACGAAGAAGAGCTGATATACCTCCTGCAAAAACAGGATCAAACTGCGTTTTCGTATCTCTACGATAATTATGCCGCAGCACTCAATGGCACCATCTACAGAATGGTAGAAGACACTCAACTTTCTGAAGATATCTTGCAGGAAGCTTTCATTAAAATTTGGAACAACTTTAAACAGTATGATAATAGTAAGGGGCGCCTCTTTACCTGGATGGTAAATATTACCCGAAACTTAACGATAGATACTTTAAGAAGTAAGGGTTATAAAAAGCAAAAAAAAATCTCGCAGGATGAAAATTCCGTAAGTAATTATCATGATAAAAATTATGGAACAGACAGGTTTGACAGTATTGGGCTTCGCAAACAATTGGCAACATTAAAACCTGAGCAAAAAAGCATTATTGATTTGGCTTACTTTGGTGGATATACGCAGGAAGAAATTTCACAGGAAATGGGTATTCCCCTTGGTACGGTAAAAACAAGAATGAGAACAGCTATTATGGAATTAAGAAAAATAATGCAGTAATTAAGTGGAAATAAAAGATATTATATCATCTGGTTTATTGGAAATATACGCATTGGGCATGAGTACCAGCAGTGAAGCTGCTCAGGTAGTTTCCTGGGTAAGCCAATACCCTGATGTGAGAGATGAATTAAACGCTATTGAAGTAAGCATGGAGCATTATGCATTGTCACATTCTATTGAGCCTGCGGCTTCAATTAAAAATGAACTAATAAAAAAAATACAAACATTTGGCAGAAATAATAAAACAGTTTCTACTGTCAAAGTAATAAATATTTCTAATTTTTGGAAATATGCTGCAGCAGCTTCAGTAATTTTATTTTTAGGCAGTGCGGTTCTAAATGTTGTTTATTTTACTAAATTGGAGAAGGCAGGCACAGCATTGCAAAATACTAAACAGGAACTTTTGGCAACCAATGACAAACTGGAAACCATGAACGCTGACATGAGCGTTGTAAAAAATAAATACAGTAAGGCTGTTTCATTAGATGGTTTGCCCGCTGCACCAGATGCTGCAGCCAAAATTTTCTGGATGAAAAATACCGGGGAAGTGTATATTGACCCAAGTAATCTGCCCGAAGCACCCGAAGGTAAACAATACCAGCTTTGGGGAATTGTAGATGGCAAACCTGTAGATGGAGGAATGATTGTTACCACTAAAAAAGATAATAAATATCGCATAAAAAAAATGAAAACATTTGGCAAAGCAGAAGCCTTTGCTGTAACGCTGGAAACAACAGGCGGCAACCCTACACCCAAAGGAGATATGTATGTAATGGGGAAAATGTAGTGTTTTTTTTGAAATAAATTTTTATGAGAAAGCTATGCTGAGAAATGCATGGCTTTTTTATTTTAGGACAATACAAGTATTTTCTTCCTTGTACGAAGACTTTATGTGAATTCTAATTGCCGGGGTAAATCATTTTTTGTAGCAGTTATATTGCCAGCATTATGCCTCATCAAACGTATGCTTACATCTTCTGCAGATTCGGTAAAATATCTGTTCAGTTTAGGAGAATATAAAATATAAACGTAAAACATAGTTAAATGAATAAAACGGCTGAAGCCGCTTTATTTTAAAGTATCCGGGAACGGAATTGAACCGTCACTCGCATTACTGCGAACCCCGATTGCAATCGGGGCGTGCCTTCAAATCCTCTATAACTTTTTATTGGTAATTAGCCACTCAATATATTTCCTGCTTTTCTTTTGTTTAATTTCAAACTCTCTTTTTTAGTGCTTCCTTCCTTGTATCAAAACTTTCTGTGAATTTTAATTCCCAGGGTAAACCATTTCTTGTAGCAGTTACATAACCAGCATTATGCCTCATTATACGTAAGCTTACATCCTCTGAACATCCGGTATAATATCTGTTTAGTTTAGGAGAATATAAAATATAAACGTAAAACATAATTAAATGAAAAAAGCGGCTTTAGCCGCTTTTTATTATAGTACCCGGGAACGGAATTGAACCGTCACGGCCCTTACGGACCACAGGATTTTAAGTCCTGCGTGTCTACCAATTCCACCACCCGGGTGACACAATCTTTAATTTATTTTTAAGAGCAGCTTATATTTTATCAATCTCCAACCGTCACCGCATTACGGCCAACCCCGATTTTTATCGGGGCGTGTCTACCAATTCCACCACCCGGGTGACACAATTTTTAATCTATTTTAAAGAACAATTTTATTTTATCAATCTTTAACCGTCACCGCACTACGGCCAACCCCGATTTCTATCGGGGCGTGTCTACCAATTCCACCACCCGGGTGACACAATTTTCGAAAAAAAATCCCGACAAAGTCGGGATCAATCTCTGAGCGGAAGACCGGGCTCGAACCGGCCACCCCGACCTTGGCAAGGTCGTGCTCTACCAAATGAGCTACTTCCGCATTTTATTAAAGAACTAATTATTTTCCCTTAAAAGAGGTTTGTTTTTTTAGGACTGCAAAAATAAGGCTTGTAAGCTAACTACAAAATTTAATTTGCAACTCTTTTACCGCTATTATTTGTATTTGGGATTATACAAGGTGTTTTCCGGAACATTTACTTGTGGTTTGCCTTTGTAGCGGTGAGAGTAAAGACTATAACAGCCTCCCAAAATAAAAGCAAGAAATAAAAATACCTGGCAAAACCAGATAAATCGGGAAGAAGAAACCCAGTTGTGCGAAAAATCTTTTTGTTTGTTATCAATGATTTCCTGTTGCATTTGCTTTTTAATTTTCTGCTGCAAAAATAAGGGCTTCTATTTAAAAAAAATTATTTGTTGCGGGTTATTTCCGAAAACGTTTTTTTCTTTTTAATGAAATGATCCCATACTATACTTCCCCTATACCAGCCTGTAAGTTGGGTATTTTTAGTTTTTACAAATACCGATTGTTTTTGATGAAAAAAGATCCATTTTATAAAATATAGATGAGCTTTTGCTACTGCCATAAAATACCCGGCATCCCCGCTGAGCAAGCCTCTCCAGGCAGCGACTGCATCCAAAAAAAGCCGTATATAAATTTTTATAACCGCTTGTTTCCAGGGAAGGTTCTTGTACATCATGATAAGACAGTTGCGAAAATTGAGAAAAGTTTTATAACTGTTTCCCCTGGACAAAGTGCCTCCACCTACATGAAACACTACAGATGCCGGCTGCACATAAACCCGGTAGCCGGATAGCTGCATTCTCCAGCATAAATCTATTTCTTCCTGGTGCGCAAAAAAATATTCATCCAACCCTTTTAGTTCATGATAAACAGCAGCCCGCACAAACAATGCTGCACCCGAAGCCCAGAAACATTCCTGCACAGTATTGTACTGGCCCGCATCTGTTTCACAATCTTCAAACACTCTTCCCCTGGCAAAAGGATAACCAAAATTATCTATCCAGCCTCGGCAGGCGCCTGCATATTCAAATTTAGTTTTATCGTTATGTGCCAGCAACTTTGCTTGACATGCTGCTATTTTTGCATCGCTTTCCATGAGTGCAATAATGGGTTCTACCCATGCGGGTGTTACTTCCACATCGCTGTTCAGCAAAACATAATAATCGCTTTTTACCTGCTTAAGTGAAGTATTATAGCCTTTGGCAAAACCTTCATTATGAGAGTTCAGGATAATTTCTACTTCTGGATAATTTTGTTTTAAAAATAAAACCGAGTCATCCGATGATGCATTGTCTGCTACAATGATGCGCTTATTTTGGTAGGTGCTGTTTAATACAGAAGGCAGAAATTTTTGTAGATAATCTCTGCCGTTCCAGTTTAGTATTACAATGGCCACAGGAGGATTTTTGATAATTACAGCATTACTTTCTTCATCCTCTTGAGACAGTTTATTCTGCAAAATATGGGAGGACCCTTGTAAATTCATTTGAATGAGTGCTGTAAATTTTAATTTGATCTTGCACAAACATACTTTATTTAATCATGCCTTCATTGGTTACAAAATTGTGAGCAATTTTATTTCCTTAGGCTTTATTCCTTATTTTTAAGTATGTTTTCACAAATATTCAACTGGCGCAGTGGCATGGCACTGAGTGCTATTATTATTGTATCTGCCACTATTATTTATTCTAACTTTCTGTCTAAAAAAATTGCAGCAGAAGAAAAACAAAAAATTGAGCAATGGGTAGAAGCCGTAAAAGAAATTAATAACTCTGGCACCACACAAACTATTTTATCAGGAAAAATATTAACCGAAAACAGTGAAGATATTCCTATGATTGCTGTTTCAGAAAAAGACAGCATTCTGGATCATTACAATATTGATACGCTTAAAATAGCTCAGCACAAAGATTATCTGCAGAACAAATTAAAAGAATTTAAAAATCTTAATGAACCTATTGTATGGAAAAATCCATTTGACAGTGCTCAAAACAACCTGGTATATTTTGGCGAATCTTCTTTATTAAAAGAGATAAGGTATTTCCCTTTAATTCAATTGCTGGTAGTAGCATTGTTCATCATTGTAACGCTGATAGCTATCAGTACCCGAAACAAAAGCACCCAAAACCAGGTATGGGCTGGTATGGCCAAAGAAACGGCACACCAACTGGGCACGCCTCTTTCATCGCTGCAGGGCTGGGTAGAAATGCTGAAGGAAATGGAGGGTACACAAAACATAGCTATGGAAATGAGCAAAGATGTTGACAGGCTTAAATTGGTGAGCGATCGTTTTGGAAAAATAGGCAGCACGCCTCAACTGGAGGAAGAAAACATTGTATTGCAGGTGCAGAATATGGTGGCCTATATAAAAAGACGCTCTCCCGAAAAAATAATTTTTTCAGTAAAGTCGGGGGATGAGTCGGAAATTATTGCAATGATGAATGCCCCTCTGTTTGATTGGGTAATAGAAAATCTTTTAAAGAATGCACTGGATGCCATGGAAGGAAAGGGAAGTATTGAGGTAGATATAAGAGATGAAACTTCCCAGGTTATTGTAGATATTACTGATAGCGGAAAAGGCATCAGCAGTAAAAATATTTCAAAGGTTTTTACACCCGGCTTTACAACAAAAAAACGGGGCTGGGGCCTGGGGCTTTCGCTGAGCAAACGTATTATAGAACAATACCATAAAGGAGAATTATTTGTAAAAAACAGCGAGCCGGGTAAGGGAACTACTTTTAGAATTGTGCTAAAGAAATAGGGAGGCTATTTTCTATTTAGATTATTTCTTTTTTTATAAAGTTGTAAACTTATAAATTTGCAATCTCACAAAATGCGGCGATGGCGAAATTGGTAGACGCACTACCTTGAGGTGGTAGCGCCTATAACTGGGCGTGGG
>JBKJSJ010000307.1:0-3659 GCA_046595965.1 Ferruginibacter sp. | reverse complement strand
GCCGCCCCAAATCGTTTGGTTATAATCATTATTTACATTTTGATTTCCATGTTCATTCCCCTTTATTTTGCCATGGCCATTTTGATGACCATTTGATTTACCCTTTCCCTTGCCTTGGCTATTGCCTTGTGCCATACCTGAAATGCTCAGGGTAACCGCAGTCATTAATAATAAAATTTTTTTCATAATTGTATGTTTAGGAGGAGTATTAGTAAAACCATGCCAACATCATTTAATGCTGTTGAAGATAAAATTCAGAATTTAATGATGCATTATACCAGGCTATATTAACAGCACCTTTTGCGTAAAAAATATAAGTTCGCCTATTTAAAAAACGATCATGCATATCATTAAAACTGCATTTATATTTTTTTACCAATCATTCCTTAACTTAACATTTATTAAAATTGCTTTATGATAAAAATTATTTTTCTCTTTTTTTTCTTTTTAGTTTCAAATGATCTTGCTGCCCAGGATTTAAGTTACTACCTGCCGGCTTCTGTTACTTACAATAATGCTGTACCCAGGCCCAAAGATATTATTCATCATGATGTAGGTGAGTGGCATATTACCCACGATAGATTGGTAAATTATATGCAGGCTGTAGCCGCCGCAGCACCAGATAGAATAAAGCTTGAAACAATGGGTTACACTTATGAAACCCGTCCACAGGTGTTGCTCATCATTACGTCTAAAAATAATCATGCAAAGCTGGAACAAATACGGCAGCAACATTTATTGCTTTCAGACCCTTCAAAATCTGCGGCTGTAAATATAAATGATATGCCTATTGTAGTTTACATCGGCCATTCTATTCATGGCAATGAGGCCAGTGGCAGCAATGCAGCAATACTTACGGCTTATCACCTGGCGGCAGCACAGGGAAAAGAAATAGAAGCGCTTTTAAATAATGTGATCATCTTATTAGATCCATCTTTTAACCCCGATGGCCTGCAGCGTTTTTCTACCTGGGCCAACCAGCATAAAAGTAAAATTCTGGTTACCGATCCTGCAAGCCGGGAATTTAATGAAGTGTGGCCGGGCGGGCGGTTTAATCATTACTGGTTTGACCTGAACCGGGACTGGCTGCCGGCAATACACCCCGAAAGCCAGAACAGGCTTAAATGGTTTTATGCCTGGAAACCAAATATACTCACCGATCATCATGAACAGGAAAGCAATGCCAGTTTCTTTTTTCAGCCCGGTGTGCCATCAAGGGTAAATCCACTTACCCCCCAAAAAAACCAGGAACTAACGGAAAAGCTTGGCCGCTTTCATGCAAAGGCATTGGATAAAATTGGTTCGCTCTATTTTACCAAAGAAAATTATGATGATTTTTATTATGGCAAGGGATCTACTTTTCCGGATGTAAACGGAGGCATCGGTATTTTGTTTGAGCAGGGAAGCAGCCGGGGGCATGCGCAGCAGACAAGCAACGGGATTTTGCGGTTTTCTGCCACTATAAAAAACCAGTTTGTTACCGCTTTATCAACCCTCGAAGGTGCCGAAGCCCTGCGCAAAGAATTTCTTACCTATCAGCGGGACTTTTACAAGCAATCTGTTTTGTTGCCAAACAACGGATATATTTTTGGCGATAAATATGACCAAACCAAAACATATCTTTTTATAGAAATGCTGCAGCGGCACGGTATTGCAGTAAATGAATACGGGGGTAATACTGATGCAGACTTTGAAAAAGGAAAAGCCTATACAGTTTCTTTAAATCAGCCTCAGCAATTATTAATAAAAGCCATTTTTAATAAACAGCTAACGTTTACGGATAGCCTTTTTTACGACATCACCAGTTGGACCATGCCTTTGGCTTTTGGCATTGCTTACAGGGAAGCTACCAATATAACCTCCGGAAAAAAACTGGATACTGTTAGCATGCCCGTGGGAGAAATGGTAGGCGGGCAATCTGATTATGCTTATTTATTTGAATGGGATGAATTTTATGCACCCAGGGTTTTGTACGAATTGCAACAGGCAGGATTGATAAGTAAAGTTGCTACCAATAAATTAGCGATCAACACATCAACGGGACTAAAAAATTTTGACTATGGTACCATTCTTATTCCGGTAAAAATGCAAACGATGCCTGCTGAGAAAATATTCAGCCTGCTCAGTGATGTTGCAAAAAGAAATAGTTTGAAAATATATGCTATGCAAAGCGGTGTAGCCAACAGTGGCAGTGATTTGGGCAGCCGAAAATTTGCCCCGCTCACACTGCCCACCATTGCTATGTTGGTGGGCACTGGTGTAAACCCATTGGATGCAGGGGAGGTTTGGCATTTGCTGGATCAGCGAATGAACATTTCCTCCTCACACCTGGATGCTGCTATGTTTAACCGGGCAGAGGTTTCCAAATACAATACCATCATTATGGTATCGGGCACCTATACTGATCTCAATAAAGAAAAATTAAAAACATGGGTGCAGGAAGGGGGCGTATTGATATTGCTGGAAGAAGCTGTAACATGGGCTGCACAGAATGGCATAAGCAATGTTATTATTAAAAAAATAAAATCACCGATAGACAGTTCACAAAGATTGCCATACCAGCAAAGAGAACAGGTAGAGGGCGCACAACAAATGAACGGAGCCATCTTTGCTGCCGATGCAGATGCTACGCATCCGCTGGCATTCGGCTACCATCAAAAAACGGTGAAGCTTTTTAAAGCCAGTAAAGTGTTTATGGAAAAGAGCAAAAATCCTTATGCAAGCCCATTTTATTACGGCAGCAATCCATTGCAAAGTGGCTATGTGAGCAAAGAAAATTTAGATGCCATAAAAAACAGTGCCGCCGTTATTGTAAATACGGTTGGCACAGGCCGTGTAATTAATATTGCCGATAACCCCAACCTGCGTGGCTTTTGGTTGGGGGGTACTAAGCTTATGATGAATGCTATTTTCTTTGGGAAAATAATTGATGCGGCAAGTGGGAGAACGGAGTAGATTTTTAACCCGGGGAAGAAAAAAGAATTAGATTCAAAATTCAAGCAACCATAATTATTCCATCAATTATGCTTACTGTTGCTATAGCCAACATTAAGCAATATTTTTGCGCTCTAAACTTTTCATTTGAGCGCATCTCTTTTCTTAATCACTCCACCGTTTACGCAACTAAATACTCCATATCCGGCCACCGCTTATCTTAAAGGTTTTTTAAACACAAAAAATATTGAGAGTTACCAGGCCGACCTTGGTATAGAAACTACGCTGGCTTTATTCTGTAAACAAGGACTCACACATATGTTTGAACTGGTGCAAAACAGCAGTAAAGAATTATCTAAAAATGTGGCTCGAATCCTTGCATTAAAAGAGGATTATATTTTTACGATCGATGAAGTCATTCTTTTTCTGCAGGCAAAAAATCCTACGCTGGCACAACTCTTATGTAAACGAAACTTTTTGCCCGAAGCCAGCCGCTTTGCGCAATTAGATGACCTGGACTGGGCCTTTGGCAGCATGGGCATTCAGGACAAAGCCAAGCACCTTGCCACCATGTACCTGGAAGACCTTTCAGATTTAATAAAGCAATGTGTGGATGATCATTTTGGTTTTAGCAGGTATGCAGAACGGCTGGCTAGAAGTGCCAATAGTTTTGATGAACTCTATACTTCTCTGCAGCAGCCTTATACTTTTATTGATAGCATCCT
>JBKJSJ010000294.1:0-4199 GCA_046595965.1 Ferruginibacter sp. | reverse complement strand
AATGTAGTTTTTTTGCTTGCATAAAAATCCATTCCCAATTTTGTACTGTAGCTGTTGCGGTATTTTTTTTGAAAAGACTCCTGTTCAAATATTGCTTTGGTAGAACCATCATCATTTATGTAACGCCTTCTGATAGTGAGTTCCTGGTAATCTTCCCGGTAGTTTCCACTGAATGTAGAAAACAGATTTACCTTTCCCTTGCGGTAATTAAGATTAAGACTATTATTGGTTTTAGAATATACCCCTTGCCCATAAGCTATACTTGCAGAGCCATTGAATCCTTTTTGTTTATTCCTTTTTGTTTTAATGTTGATAATTCCTGAGTTGCCGGCAGCATCATATTTAGCAGAGGGGTTTGTCATTATTTCTATCTGGTCTATACTGCTCGACGCCATACTACGCAGGTAGTTTGCCAATTCTATTGCTGACAAATAACTGGGTTTACCATCAAGCATTACAATTACACCCTGCTTACCTTTAAGGCTGATGTTACCCTCTTTATCTACAGTAACACCTGGTGCTTTTTCCAAAACTTCCAAAGCTGTTGTGCCGGCATTGGAAAGCAATGCTTCGGGATTTAAAATAGTTTTGTCGATCCTGCGCTCAATGAATTGTTTTTTAGCAGTTACCACTACTTCTGTAAGATTCTTACTAAGCGGTTGCAATTGCAGCACGCCAGTGGTAGCTAAATTGTTGTTGGTGGAGATTAACAATGATGCACTATATACTTTCTTGTGACCCGCAGAAGAAGCAGCAACCAGATAGCTACCGTCTTTTACATTTTCAAAAGAAAAATTTCCTTCTTTATCGGTAACTGCAATTTTTACCAAAGAAGAATCGGATGATTTTAATAATGAGATACTGGCGGCATCAATTACTTTTTGATTACCGCCATCTTTAATCATACCGTTAATTTTGCCGCCACTTTGAGCGAAACTGCAGAAACTAATGCTGGCAAAGGCCAGGGTTGTA
The DNA here is from genome assembly GCA_046595965.1 of Ferruginibacter sp. Taxonomy (GTDB): domain Bacteria; phylum Bacteroidota; class Bacteroidia; order Chitinophagales; family Chitinophagaceae; genus Ferruginibacter. The sequence goes on along the minus strand of JBKJSJ010000294.1, from coordinate 3,227 downwards.
AATAATTTTTTCATAACTATACTTTTTTGTTTTTAATTCCAATGGCTGTTGGAATGTTTGGCTAATTAATATGCAGTTATATACTTTGATAACTACTTAACAAAAGTGAGTACTTTGTTTTACATAGTACAATGTTTTGTATTAGACGGCAAAATAAAAGGATAACCGGCCAGACAAGAGTCTAACGATTATCCTTTATGATATGTTACAGAAGATAAATTTAAAGGCGGTGAGCGTTCTTTTTAGCCAGGATTATAGTTGCCAAACCAGTTAAAACCAATAAGATAGCAATTATTTGAGCTTGCGATGGATGCATACCAAACAGAGCATACGTTTTGTTTACCCGGATAGATTCTACCAGGAAACGCTCCATTCCATTAATGGTTAAATAAATACCAAACAGCACAAAAGGAGTTTTTATCTTTTTCCTTATGGCCCAAAGAAATAGAAAAAGAAGGGTACATATAATGATTTCATATAATGATGTTGGGAAAACGGGCTGCGGTAATACCCTGTTATGTTCATCTGTAATGCCAGGCATTAGAATTCCATCTTTATTTACATTTTGAGGGAAACTATAAGCAAATAACCAGGTTGGTAAAAAGGAGGAACCTTTAAAGCTTTTATGTGGCACGGCTTCCAGCGTTCCATAAATGCGGTCTGTAACATAAGAAGAAATACCGGAGGAATCTTTGGTCTTTCCTTCTGTAAAATAAGAAGCATTTTTTAATAATTGTTTATCAAACTCTGCCGGAGCTGCTATAGAAACTTTGCCATATTCATCACTAATATAGGCACTGTTATAAATGCCCCAATCACCATCTCCAGATACCTGGCAACCAATGCGACCAATGGCATACGCTATCATTAATGCAGGTGCAGCAGCATCTACCAGGTGCTTTATTTTAATTCCTTTTTTATGACCATACCAACAAATGGCTATGGCAGCCAGTATTAAACCTCCATAAAATGTGAGGCCGCTTTGAGAAAATATTCTACCAATAGGATCCTGGATAAATTCGTCCCAATGCTCAAAATTATCAAAGAGTTTGGCTCCAAGGATTCCAAAAATTAAACCCAGGATAATAATGTCTCCCACCCTGTCGTGAGGCCATATACGAACCGTTCTACGTTCAGGTGTTTTTAATTTTTGTTTGTTTTTTTCCCACCATTTTAGTGCGGCCAATGATAGAGCCGCCACAAGACCGCCCAGAAAATTGCCCTCACTTGAAAAAATATAATCCTGAGCATTTATTTCGGCGGGCTTACTAAATAGCAACCCAAATAATTTGTATCCAAAAATAAAACCGGTAATACCATTCAAAAAAATATCCAGCAGAGAAGCGGGCTTTCCTACTGTAATCATTTCTTCCCTGGGCATTAATAAGCCTAGCTTTTCTTTGCGTTTAAGTTCGGAGCCAAGCACTACGGCTGCTGCTATAAATGCCAGGGCTACAAACAAACCAAAAGTGTTTAAAAATGAAAGCTTGTGCCACTCTACTCCAAACCAGTCCTTGAAAATATAATATAAATTGGGATACATGAAAGTTGTTTAAGTAAAAAAATTTGCTGCAATATACTGCAATAAAAAATCCTCCTGCATTATTCATTACAGAAGGATTTTTAAAATTACTTTCTTAATTAATTGCAATGAGATTCAAATGCACCCACCAGGTTGTCAGCAATCATTTGTGCACTTCTGCCTTCAATATTATGCCGCTCTATCATGTGTACCAGTTGACCATCTTTAAATAAAGCAATAGCTGGAGATGAGGGAGGATAAGGTAACAAATGTTTTCTCACCTGGTTCACAGCTTCTACATCAAAACCTGCAAAACTGGTAGTAATATTATCTGGCCTTTTACTTCCTTTAGTAACAGCCAGTAATACACCCGGCCTGGCAGTACCTGCACTGCAACCACATACAGAATTGATCATAACCAATGTAGTTCCTTTTTTATTTAAAGTATTTTCTACATCATCTGCGGTTAATAATTCCGTAAATCCGTTTTCAGTCAGTTCCTCTTTCATAGGGATTACTATTTCTTCTGGATACATATTTTTAGATTTTTTCTTTTAATAATAAGCAAAATTACATCCTAATACTTTAATTACCATTTTCATTTTAATTTAACTGCTATTATAAAGCAGCTATTATGTCATATTTTTTATTCAATTTATGCCACAATGCCATATTTAAAAATTGAAATAATACAATTTGTCTTATAAAATGTAGTGGAATAAGATTTGACCACCTCTTTGAAACAAATATTATTTAAACTTAAAAAAATAAAACAATGACACTTGTAAAAGTAAACAACAACCTGGGCAGATCCTTTGATGGAATGATGAAAGAATTGTTCAATGAATTTCCCACCACTGTAGCCAAAACTTTCAGAGAAGAGGTATTGAATTTTCCACCTGTAAATATTGTAGAAAAAACTGCCTCTTACCAGGTAGAATTATCTGCACCAGGATTTGAAAAAGCAGATTTTGCTATAAAACTTGAGGGCAATTTATTAAACATCAGCACAGAAAAAAAAGAAGAAAAGAATGAAGAAACTGATAAGATGATCCGCAGAGAATTTACTTATAAAGGTTTTAAACGCAGCTTTACTATTGATGAAAAAATTGATGTGGAAAATATTAGTGCCAAATATGAAAATGGGATCTTGAAATTAGAACTTCCTAAAAAAGAAGTTTTAAAAATAGGTGCAAAAGATATTAATATTCAATAACATTTTTTGATTAGTGCATACAGTTGGTTACCTTAGTTTTAATAAAAGGTTTACCTCCTCATTCCTGGGGAGGTTTTTAATTTTGTAAACAACTTGTTTTTCTGCATGTGTCTATGATGTATTGTATTTTCCATCCCAGTGCGGTTCTTATAAGTTGAAATGAATTAACTCCGCAATGATTAAACTTGCCATTGTAATAAAAAGAATAGGGTGTCCACACTGAAGCAAGCGGCCCAGCTAATTTTATCATATCAAAAATAATGCGTTCGTCCAGGGAGCCAATAGGAGCTGCACTTACAGAGCTTGCAAAATCTTTTATAGATTCGTTTTTTACCACTATTGCCCCTCTTTATTCCTACTGATTGTTTGCACTACAGCACTGTCTCCAAAACTGCTTTTAAGCATTACGGCATCGCTCTTTTCATAGCAGTAAATAATAAATTTACAGTAGCTTTTACTGAATCTTCCGGAGTTTGACTCCTCGCAAAT
>JBKJSJ010000236.1:0-6924 GCA_046595965.1 Ferruginibacter sp. | reverse complement strand
GCAAAATTTACCAGCCCAGCTACATTTTTTATTTCAAGTTTGCGCAGGATATTGCGGCGGTGAGTGTTGATGGTGAGTTCGCTCAGGAAAAGACTTGCAGCAATCTGTTTGCTGCCCATACCCTGGCATATTAGATGAATGATGCCCACTTCTCTTTTTGTGAGCTGGTATTTTTTTAAAAAACTATCAAAGAAATAAGAATCATCGGGCATCGCTTTCAGTTCTGTGGCATTGGGAAAATATTTTTTACCCGATAAAATGGTTTCCACTGCTTCTTTTAGTTCTGCAGCTGAAGAATTTTTTATCAGGTAACCATCTGCCAGCATTTTTTTTACTTCCTGTATCAGTTCGGGCTGGTTGTAATTGGAAAGCACCAGCACTTTAGTTTCGGCATAACGGGCTTTTATTTTTTGCAGGCACTGCAGTCCATCGTATCCTGGCATGTTAAGATCTAATACCACCAGGGCCGGCTTTTCCCTGGCCACGGCATCCATCAGTTCAAAGCCGTTTTGTGCAATAGCTGCAATAACCAAACCGGGCAACTCATTTAGTACCGTGCTGATACCGTCTAATAAAAAGGGGTGATCGTCTGCTAAAATAATTTTATGTTTCATAAGCGGGTATGGGAATTTCAATGGTTACTATTAAACCTTGTGGAATGTTTTTATCAAATGCCACAGAACCTTTTAAAAAATTTATTTTAGATTGTATGCCCGCAATGCCCAGGCTTTGGTGTTTGATTATAATTTCAGGAGATATCCCTAATCCATCATCTTCTGCAATTAGTGAAAAACAATCTTCATATTCTGCCAGTTGCAGCAAAACATTTTTAGCACCAGAATGTTTAACGGTATTATTCAGCAATTCATATATAATGCCGTAGAGTGCAGTGTAATAAGTATTGAGCCTTGGTTCATATTTTTCAAACCCTATTAGCAGCAATTGAATATTAATTTTACCCGAAGCATTTACGATTGAAATAATTTTTTCAAGCGAAGTTTTAAACCCCACTTTTTCCAGCATCACCGGGCTTAGCGCATGGCTTAAATTTCTTACCATATCCGACACCATGCTGATGGCTTCTTCTGTTTTTTGTAAATGAAAGTCTGCAACACTATCTGCACCTTGTTTTTCTCTGAGGCTGGTAAGGTTTAGCCTGGCAGCAGATAATAAAGAGCCTGCTACATCGTGCAACTGGTTGGCCACCTGGCTGCGTTCTGCTTCCTGCACTTCCATAATAATGCGGGTATTTTCCTGCTGCTGCCGGTTAATTTTTAGGAGCAGGTTTTCTTTATCAATCCGGTATTGGTTAAACCTATAAACCAAACCAGCCGTAAGTATAATTATTTCCACCACATAACCCAGTGCCAGCCAAAAGCTGCTGAAAAAATTAGCGGCACCCTGCAATTTCCCAAAAGAAAAAAAGATTTGCAAAAAAGTAAAGACCACCAACACCCCTATGGCAGCCAGGTAAAAGATGGCAGGCTTGTTCCCCTTCCAAGCAGCCGTAAATAAAACCCCCAGTGTGAGCAACAAAAAAAAGAGAGATATTAAGGGTATAAAAAATTGAATGTAATACCACCAGAGGGATTGATAACCCTGTTCATTAAAAAAGAAGACAGATAGTATGCAGGCCATCAAGAGGCCATTCGTGATTTTTATGGATAGTAATATTTTTTTGCTCCTGATTCCACCAATATATTTCAATAGAAAAAGCATTGAAAAAATTAAGGGAGCCAGTGCAAATACAGGCCTGGCCTTGCTGGCAAACCAGGGCATGTGCGGCCACAGGTATTGAAAGCCATAACCTGCATTGGCCAAAACCCACAACCAACCGGTAGTTATGTACAGCACATAATAAATATAAATTTTGTCTCTTGATATTATGAAAAGATAAATTCCAAAAATGATCATCAATAAAATCATGCCTGTAAAAATGGCCATCATAGTAGTTTGCTTGCTTTCTACAGATAGCATTGCCAGCCTGCTGCTAAGGGCAAAGGATAATTGCAGCGATTCGTTTGATTTATCAATGCGGGCCAGGTAAAATCCTTTTTTATTGATGGGGAAATAAAAGCCCGTAGCATTTACCGGCCTCTGGATAAAAGGATAATAATCACCGGTAATCCATTGCTGGCGGATAATATTATTTGCAGCATAATAAAAGTGAATTCTGTTGATATGATGATGACCTATAAAAAGTAAAAGTGAGTCTGTGGGCAGTTCTGTATCATTTACATAACCCAACCAGAAAACAGAACGGGTAAACCCGATATTCAATTCCTGTGTGGCCAGTTTTACAAATTTGCCCTGCTCATACAGGCTGAGAGCAGATTTTTCTGTAAGGCTTTTGCTGCTGTCTTCATAAAAATAAAAGAGGGGGCTACTGTTTACCTGCCCAAATGAGAGGCTGTATTTACAAAATAAAAGGATGGCAATAAGAGAGGTAAATAATTTTGGTAGAGGCATTGGTAACTAAGATAAAGCATTATACATTAGAACGCACAAGCCAAACAATTTTTTCTTCTATAAATTAAAATACTTATAAATAGGTATTTGCTTTGGCACAGCTTTGTTTAATCTTTATGAATACTATTCTAATCAGCACACATGAACACAGCTACAAAAAAAATATTAAGTAACAGGGAACTTAAAATCCTGGAATTAGTAGCCTCTGGTAATAACAGCGAAGAAATAGGCAAAGTGCTCACCATTACCAAAAACACAGTGCAAACACACCGCCGTAATATGCTTAAAAAAACGGGCATGAATAACACACAGCAATTGGTGGGCTGGGGTTACAGGGAACATCTCTTAAAATGAGCAGCATCTTTTTATTAAAAAATACTTATAAATAGGTATAGATGCTATGCCTGTTAAGGATTTACTTTGGTTTTCGTACATCCATACCCGTGAAAAACAATAACCAATATTAATCTCCATCATATTCTCTGACAACACCAGCAAGAAACAAATTTGCAGGGCCACCATTCATTGGTTCCCTCTTAAAACCTTTTAAACCTTTACATGAAAAAAATTTTATCAGCCATTGCTGTACTCCTGATGGTAATGTGTGCCGCTGCACAAAATCCCCAACTGCTAAAAGATGTTTATTCCGGCGCTACCGGCAGCAGTATTCAGCAAATTGTAAAAACAAGTAACTACACTTTTTTTAATGCAGAAGATGATGATGCAGATGTTGATGCAGGTTTGTACAGAACTGACGGTACTACAGGAGGAACCATTAAGCTCAATCTTAGCTACCCTACCTATAATAGCACCAAAGCAGAAAAACTAACAGTGCTTGGCAATAAAATAATTTTTGCAGGAGATAATTTTGCTAACTATGGAGAAATATGGTCAAGCGATGGTACACAGGATGGCACAATAGCCATTGAGCGCTTTCAACCTACTTTAACAGGCGTAAAACCAGTTATGGATATGGCAGCCTTAGGCAACGAAGTGCTGTATGGCGTCGTAAATTCAAGCAACCGTTCATTGCTTAAAAAAACAGATGGCACTGCAGGAGGCACTTCAGTGGTCTACGATTTTAGCTCATTGAACAGGGCAATGGATCTGGCTTTATTTAAATCTATCAATAATATTTTATACTTCAATGTGTATGATCTTAACGGATCTGGAGTGGATCAATTATGGAGAAGCGACGGTACTACCACCGGCACATATATGGTAAAAGATTTTGGGCTTGATCATTATGTTGCCAGCTATTACATGAATGCCGGAAGTTTTTTTTACATCATGATTGTACAACCCGGTACAGGCAATGTGCTTTGGAAAAGTGACGGTACCAGTGCAGGCACTGTAGAACTAAAAACCATCGGAACAACAGGCAATAATAACTACCCCGCATTTGCAGCCATTGGCAACACACTTTATTTTGCCGGGCTTGATGGTAATGGTAAAGAGTTATGGAAAACAGATGGCACTGCCGCAGGCACGGTAATGGTGAGTGATATCAATCAGGGCACGGCCAGTTCTAATCCCAATTTTTTTACTTTGCTCAACGGCAATATTTATTTTTCTGCTACCACAGCAAATGAAGGAACTGAACTCTGGAAATTTGATGGCGTAAATACATCGCTTGTAAAAGATATCAACCCAGGTACTGCAGGCAGTGTACCTGGATCATTAGTTGTTTCTACCAACACTATCTTATTCAGGGCTTTAACCACTACAAGTGGCTCGGAGCTTTGGATTACGGATGGCACTTCTGCAAACACATTACAGGTTACTGATATTAATCCCGGCACTGCCAATGCGGTACCTAACATTTTAACCCCGGGCAACCCTGTTTATTTTTCTGCAAATAACGGAGTGAACGGATCAGAAATTTTTAAGTACGACAACAGCCAGGGGCTGGCAGGCTTACATAAATTGTACGTAAACGATAACAGTACAAGTGAAGATATTTTTACAACTGCAGTTGGCAACAATGCAAACCAAGGAACCAAGTCTTCGCCGGTTGCCACGATTTCTTATGCTGTATCAATAGCGCAGGCAGGCGATACCATATATGTTGATGCAGGTGCATATACTGAACAAGTAACCATTGATAAAGGCATAACTATTATTGGGGCAGGGCAAAATCTAACTTCTATTCTCAAGCCGGCAAGCAGTGTTGCTCCGCCCGGACCGTTTATTGAACAGGGAGTATTTCAAACAGCGCCGAATATTGGGGATGTTCATATCAGGGATCTTTCTATTACCTCTGTTCTTGGAACCAATGTTACAACCATTATTCTGCAGAGCGGAGGCAGTGTTAAAAATTGTAATCTGCAAAACGGAAACCAGGGTATTTTCTTTCGGGTAGATCCGGCAACAAACCCGTCGAGTAAAACAGCAGTGGTAGAAAATAATACCATCGGTGCTGAATATATAGGATTAAATTTTGCGGGCACTAATTTAACTGCTTCTTTAATCAACAACAGCATCACGGTTTCCCATCCCGGATTTTCGGCAGGGCTTTTTGTGGGTGCCGATTTTGGACCGATTGCAAACTTTACTGCCTACGGAAACTTTATTTCCGGTTATGTTACTTATGGGTTGTTATTTAGTTCATTTATTTCAAATATTAATCAAAATAGTATTGTTGGTGTAAGCGGACTTGCTATACAAAAAAATGGAGGTAATACCGTTAATGCTACCTGTAACTGGTATGGCTCTGCTGATGCAGCAATCGTAGTTCCTAAACTTAGTAGTGGTGTTACTTACAGCCCATGGTTAAGCAATGGAACAGATAATGATGTGGCCTTCGGTTTTCAGCCGGTTGCAGGCACTTGCAATGGAAGACAAAATAAGCTATATGTAAATGATGCGCTTCAAACAGGAGATGTATTTACAACAGCGGTTGGTAATGATGCAAACAGCGGTATTCCATCCGCACCACTACTTACTATCAATGCAGCTTTAACTAAAGCACAGGCTGGTGATAGCATTTTTGTAGATGCAGGAACGTTTACATTAGCTTCGGATTTAACTATCAATAAAGAAGTCATAATTCTCGGTACAAATTATTTGCTTTCACCAAATAGCGCTTCAGATAAAAAATTACTTAACCCCGTAAGGAATGCTGAATCAAAAATTACAAATGCAACATTAATCCTTGGAACCAACAATATTTCTTTACAGGGTTTAACGTTTGATCCGGGTGTGCCTATAGCGGTTTATTTTGACAATATAAATAGGAGTAACATCAGTTTAATCAGAAATCGGATGCTCATGAATTCTGCTAATGCAGCAGTAAGATTTGTAGGTGCAGGCGGATTTACTGCAACTACGGCCTCGCTCTCCAGCAGTAATATTACTATCAATGAAAACAGGTTTGAAAGATATTTTGCTGGCAGCGGTTTTGCGATAAATGCAAGTCTTTTAAAAAGTATAAGCATTACGGATAATTCTTTTGTTGTGGCAGGTACTACATTACGCAACTATACAGTTCTTAATTCTGGTGCAAATGGTGTAAACGATGCTGTTATATTTTCAGGAAATTTTATTGAAAATGCGCTTACGGTTGTAACAGGTAACAGAAATGCCAACCTGCTAATAACAAACAACAATATCTATAATTCAACGAATGCTTTGGCAATCACAAATTCGTTAACAGAATCGGCTACTGTAGAACTTAGTAATAACTTACTCGATGGTAGCGGCGGCATTGTTCCGTTTACCCAATACATCAGAGCAGGAGGAGAAGGAGTTGGTGCGTCTTCTATTTTTAAAGTAGAAAACAACACTATTTCGGGTACTGCTGTTGCAGGTACCACCACACTTTTGGGAAGCATGAACCTCGTCTTTAATAATACTGTATTGAATCCTTCATTAATTGTACGTGGCAATATTATCAGCTATGGAGGAAACTTCAGTTCGGTGCAGGGTCAGTTTATCCGCCCCATTATGTTAAGAGGTAATCTTTTAAATGCCGTAGTTGAAAAAAATGAAATAACGCTCAATGGTACTAACCTGCAACCCGCCAATCCGCTGAACCCTTTACCAGTTTCTCCGGCAATAACACTTTATTCTGATAATGGAACCGCCTCAGTTATTCCATCAGGCGCAGTAATCAATATTCTCAATAATAAAATACAAGGCTTTAAACATTCATTTATTGTATTTGATCCTTCAACGGGTTCAAATCCTTTTGTGGGCTTTGGAAACCTGCCTACAGGTGTAACAGTTAATGTAAATAGTAACTCTTTTACAGGTGATTCTATTTCCATCAACAATGGTACAAACAGCCAGTCAATAAACGCAAACTGCAATTGGTATGGCGCTGCCAATGCAGCAACGGTTTTAACTAAAGTATCGGCCACAACGGTAAATTATATTCCATGGTTAAGCAACGGAACAGATAATGACGTAGCTACCGGCTTTCAACCTGTTGGTGGCAGTTGCAATGGCACACCG
>JBKJSJ010000192.1:0-4075 GCA_046595965.1 Ferruginibacter sp. | reverse complement strand
AAAAGAATTTCTGCAGAACATGAGCCACGAATTAAAGACCCCCATTTTTGCTATACAGGGTTATGTAGATACACTCATTGGAGGTGCGCTACATAATGAAACAGTAAACATGAAATTTCTGCAGAGCACATCCCGCAACATAGACCGGCTGGTAAACCTGTTAGACGACCTGGATGAAATAACCAAACTGGAAAGTGGCCAGCAGCAATTGCATTCTGTAAATTTTATCATACAGGATCTGTATAAAGAAGTGGCAGATTCACTTTTTATCAATGCAAAAGAAAAAAATATTAAATGCATCATTAAAAAGGGATGCGAAATTCCTTTGACCGTTTTTGCCGATAAAGAAAAGATAAGGCAGGTTTTTATAAACCTGGTAGATAACAGTATTAAATACGGGAGCGATAACGGCACAGTGGAAGCGAGTTTTTATAATGTAGATGGTAAAAATGTATTGATAGAAATAAGTGATGATGGATATGGCATTACCGAAGAGCACCTTCCCCGCATCTTTGAACGTTTTTACAGAACGGATCTTGCCCGTAGCAGAAAAGAAGGTGGCAGCGGCCTGGGCCTGGCCATCTGCAAACATATTGTGGAAGCACATAACCAAACCATGCATGTGCGCAGCAAGGTAGATGTAGGTACTACCATTGGTTTTAGTTTGCCTGTGAAAAAAGATTGATGATTAACTGACCATACTTCAGCTACTTAAACCTTTGATATTCCCTAATACTTCTTACACTTTCTCTCTCCAAAAAAAGCAGCCACAAAATAGGCTGCTCCGTTTTCATAAAGTAAAATATTTATATTTAAAATTTAGTCCATCCTTTCCACCAGGTATCGCCCAAAGCGCAGGCACCTTTGTAGGCAACCGGGCTAAACCCTGTAGTAAGTTTTGCATGCGAAAAACTTGCACCCGCAATGGCAACCGAGGACGCAGAAGGATTAAAATCGGGAGCGGTATAATTAAAAGGCGCTATCAAACCTGCTTCTGTTGCTGCAGTTAAAATACCATTACCATAAGCGGCGGTATTAAACCAATCGGTTATGGTGGCAGTGGTATTGGGAGTGATGGGCAGGTTGGTATTTCCGGCAATGCTGTATTTAACAGGAGAAGGGCAACCTGCAATAATTGTATTTTGTATAAACAATGAACCAGGTATATTATTATCTACCGGCACACCTTTGGTTGCATCTATAAAAACACCGGTAGGAAATCCTAACACGATTGAGTTAAACAACGACATGCTGGAATTTCTTCTTATCTGGGCTGCAGCAAGGAATAATCCATTGCCGTTATTTGCCAGGGTTGCTTTAGGTCCCATCACCGTAATATTAGAAAATACAGGAGCTGTTTGTGGCAGCAAAGAACTGCCCGCAGCATCGTTATCACTTTCAAAAGCTTCCGATTTAGAAATGTCTGCAACCGCAGAATCTCTCAGCACAATCCCAAATTGAACTTTACCGGTGTAGCCGTTATCGGTATCAAAATCATCATCCAGTGTGCGGAAAGAAATAAGATGTTTACAATTAACTGTACCTCCAAAAAACTCAAAAGAATCATCATTGGCATAAGATACCTGCACATTATCTACAAGCGTATTGCTACCTACACCACCAAATGTTAACCCATTAATTTCTTTATCGGGTAAAAATGCATAGCCAGCATATTCAATGCGTACATAACGCAGAATGCCGCTGTTATCTGCGGGGTTTTGCCCCTGTGTAGATGGTGTGCCATATAAGCCCAGTCCATCGCTGTTATTTATACCGCCTTCTATTTCTCCAATGCCCTGCACGCCATTAAAAGATGCATTTGTAGGAGCATTACCAAGAATAACAACACCGGCCCAATCGCCACGCTGTGGTGTAGCTGCTTCTGATGTAAATACAATAGGTTTATCTGATGTACCATCTGCAATTATTTTGCAGCTTCTTGTAATAATTAATCCGCCATTACGCCCATTTTCTCCCACAATTTTAGTTCCTGGCTCAATGGTAAGTATGGCGCCATTGGTAACGTAAACCAATCCACGAAGCTTGTATGTATACTCTGCTTTCAAAGTGCGGTTGGCCGTTATTCTTCCTTCCAGTATTGTATTTTCGGTGGTGCCTGCAGGAGGGGTTACTACAGATGTGTTGCCATCTACTTCTATTTTTCTGCAACTAACGGTAACGGTTGCAGCCAATAATATTCCGTAGAGAAATAACTTTTTCATAATAGTTTTTTTGTTGTTTTTAAATGGTAGATTTTTATGGGTGCTTTTAAAAATTGTAATTGAAAGAAAAACTTACATTGGTACCATAATTTCTGCGGATGGCAAATGCATCTGTTTTGGTATCGTACTTTTTGTTGTTGTTTAAATCTGTATAAAACACCGCCATCCTGTTAAAGATATCGGCAATATTCATTTTCACTTCGCCTTTGGTTTTTAATACTTTTTTTGTTATTTGAAAATCCAGTACAGGTCTTGGATTTTCCCAGATGGGTGGCTGATCGCTGCCGCCTACAAACACAATGCGCCGGCCTATCTGGTTAAATAAAAGTGTAGTTGTTATGCCCTGTTTGGCCACATCGTACTGCAGGCCTGCATTTAAGAGGTAAGGACTTTGCCCCTGCATAGGCCTGTTTAAATCGGTAGATGTACTGGTAACCCTGTTGTAGATATAAGACACATTTCCCTGCACTGTAAAGTTTTTAAGCGTGGGGTTAAAGTCCAATTTTTTTCTAAACTCAACCTCTGCACCAAAGCTGTTGGCTTCATCGGCATTTATAAAGTTGTAGGTACTGGAGCCACCAGAACCCACATTAAAATAGGCTTCAATGGGATGTTTAAAATATTTATAAAAAACGCCTACAGTAAATAGTTCGCCGGCACCAGGGTACATTTCGTAGCGCAAATCAAAGTTTGAAATCTTGGTTCTTTTTAAAGCAGTATTACCGGCAACAGTAGCTCCCAAATCAAAATCAAAAAACTGGAATGTGCTAAGCTCCCGGAACTCTGGACGAACAACCGTTTGTGAGCCTGATAAACGCACATTGGTTTTGTTATTTATTTTATAAGTAAGATTTACTCCAGGCAAATAATCAGTAACCTTACTGTACACATGACGTGAATCTGTTTTTACCAAGCTGCCCACTACCTGGTCAAAATTTTCTATCCTCAATCCCCACACTGCCCTTATCCTTTCAGTAAACTGGTTGTCTAACTGCAGGAAACCCGCATTTAAAATAGAGTTGGCTATATAACGGTAACTATTACCCGATAATTCATTAAAGGCTAATTTATTGTCGAAGCCATTTCCAAAATTTTCCGGGGCAAATATTTTATCTGCACTTAAATGTCTCAGTGTTGGATTATCTGTTGGAAGATAAATAGCAAAAGGCCTTGAATCGAACAACCTGTCTTTTACCTGGAAAAAATAGCCACCTTTAAGAGTTTGAGAAAGATCATTCCATTTAAAATTTTTGCTGATATCGCCACCGGTTGTGTAAACATAATCGTTGAGGAAACCATAATAACGGCTGCCACTTTTTTGAGATGATTTAGATGCGCCGATAAGTAACGAATAGGGTGAGTTGGGGTCAGCTGGATCATCCTGGTTATACTGTATGCGTCTTTGGTCTGGTATGTATTGATCCAAAATATTAAAACTGCCAAACCAATGAAACTTCGCCTTCAATTTTTTAAGATCATGGTCTCCGGTAAGCTGTGTATTAAAAAATGTATTGGCTTTAAAAGCAAGTTCGCTTGCACGGATATTATCGCCCACAGCAGAGTTTGATTCAAAATCTTTTCCGGTTCTAAGGGTTGTATAGTTGGCAGTATTTACATTCAACATATTTTTGAATGAAATTTTATGATTGCTTCCCAACTGTAAGGTGATATTGGCAAGTGCCCCTGCTAAAACATCTTTACTGTATTTTACATTATCATAATCAAAGTTGAGGCTAGCCACATTGTTTTGAAACAGGTTTACCTGGTTTTGAAAAATAATTCTTTTATTACTCCTGCTGTAGTTTACAGCAAAAATGGCTGCCAGTTTATTTTTGCCTCCAAGCTTTTTATTA
>JBKJSJ010000059.1:0-2910 GCA_046595965.1 Ferruginibacter sp. | reverse complement strand
AATTTGGTTGGATCCAGTAAATCAAATGGATATTTATGTTCGTCTTTTTCGTCAATGATCTGCACACCTAATTCCCATTCAGGAAATGCGCCGCTATCAATTGCCTCCCATAGATCTCTTCGGTGAAAGTCTGGATCTTTTCCTGAAATACGGGTAGCCTCATCCCATGCTACTGCATATACACCCTGCATGGGCTTCCAGTGAAATTTTACAAAACAAGATTTTCCGGATGCATTTATAAATCTAAAGCTGTGTACTCCAAAACCTTCCATCATACGCAGACTTCGGGGTATAGCCCTATCGCTCATGGCCCACATTATCATGTGCATACTTTCGGGCATCAGGGAAATAAAATCCCAGAATGTATCATGTGCCGATGCTGCCTGGGGTATTTCATTGTGTGGCTCTGGTTTTACAGCATGTATGAGGTCTGGGAATTTTATAGCATCCTGTATGAAAAATACCGGCATATTATTTCCCACCAAATCATAATTACCTTCTTCTGTATAAAATTTTACTGAAAATCCTCTTACATCCCGGGCCATATCTGTGGAACCACGGGATCCTGCTACAGTTGAAAATCTTACAAACACGGGTGTTTTTGTTCCGGCTTTTTGCAAAAATCCCGCCTTAGTGTACCTGGAAACAGATTCATACAATTCAAAAACCCCATGGGCTGCAGACCCCCTTGCATGTACTATTCTTTCTGGAATTCGTTCATGATCGAAGTGGGTAATTTTTTCTCTAAGGATAAAATCTTCCAGCAATGTGGCACCCCTTTCCCCAGCTTTTAAGGAGTTTTGATTGTCGTTAATTTTTAGTCCCTGGTTGGTAGTTAAAAATTGATCCTGCCCTATTTCTATATCAGGCTGCAGGTCGTTTAGTTTTTTATTCTCCCCTGTTTGTTTAGATTTTTTAATTGCCATATTATATAGTTTAAGTTGTATTAGAGAGACATCAAATGATGTGCTACAATGTGTTTTTCATTTAAAGCAATGATTTGTTATTTAAAATATTTTAAAATCTAAATCTGGTATAATAAATTTTGAATGATAGAAGTAACATGTATTTTTTCCGAATAATTATTTTAAAAAATTATGTAGAAGTATTACCACATTTTGTTTCTTTAAAAATATTAGAAAGTACCAGAGCATGCCGGAGAAGATGTGGCACTAAATTTTATTATAAAAAATAAAATTTATTATCATGGATGTAGACTACAATGAAACTTTGATACCTGAAAACATAATGGGTAAGGAGGTAGATATAGAAGAAGCTATTTTAGAGAATAGTTTGGAGGAAGCTGTGGGCACTTACAACAGGGCATGCAGCCGACTTTTAAATCCGCCCCTGTGGCAGCAAGTGGCAGGATCGGCAGGTGCCGCCTTTTTCTTAGAAACAGCAACTGCAGAAGAAGCTCACAGGTTGGCACAAATAGATGATTATATAAAAATTGATATTACTGGTCCGGGCTCCGTGGCGGGGGAAGGCTTTGATTGGGTAAAGCTGGAAGCCATGCAGGAAAATACTTTGCCCGATGCAGAATATAGTTTAGGCATAAGGCTAAGAGCATGTGCCAATCCGCAGCACAAAGAAATGGGAACAGCTCATTTTTTTAAAGAAGATGCTACTTCTACATTTATCGTAAAAAGAAATGGAAACAAGGTAACTGTATCTTATCATGGAAGAAACGAATTGCCAAATACTACTGATGTGAATACGACGGATAAAATTAGAAATGCTGTAGTGGCTTCAGGTGCAATTGCTGGCTTATCAGAAATTCAATGGAAGGCATTACTAAAAGGGTTTCTGCAAAAAGAAATTGGAGGATAATGAAAAAGGGTCTAAAAAATAAAAAAGGGCCAGGATAAAAATCCAGCCCCGTTTAAAATCCAATATCCTATGAAAAACCGATGTAAAGATATAGCCGTATCCTGAACAACACATTTAATTATTTTAAATAATTGTTATGTAATTCACAGGTTTGGCACCTAAGGTATTAATTATTTTTCAAGCAAAATGCAGCTAACTATATGCTGCGGATTCTACCTTGTAAGCCTGTAAATCATTACTGCAGCCCGTTTTATGAGTTTTGGATATTCATACATATTCATTGTTTCTCCGGGTGCATGTGCTCCTTTTCCGGAAGCACCCAAACCGTCTAAACAATCCATGTAAGAAGCTACATACGAAATATCGCCTGCGCCTCTTGATGCCGGGTCACCCGCTTTTACTTCACCATATCCTAAGGCAAGGCTGATGGCACTTAATTCTTTAACCAGATTTTGGTTACCTTCTGTTGGCGGCATAGAAGGAATATTATCTGTAAAACTTATTGTAGCATTGGTGCCGGGCAAATGTTGAGAAACAATTTGTAGCATATTTTCCCTGGCTTTTTGTTTTTGATCTTCTGTAAGAAAACGCAGATCTCCAATTACAACAGATTGCGGAGATATGATATTTGTTTTTCCTATGCTGCTACCCTGTTGGCTGGTCTCATCGTACTTTATTTCGGAGCCTCCTATAAACAAACCAGGATTAAAAGTGAGGTATAATTCCTGGCTTAATTTTTCCCTGAAAGTATTAAGGATTCTTGCAGTTTCATAAATAGCCCCGTATCCACTTGTACCAAACACACCGGAAGAATGAGCCTGTTTTCCCTCTGCCTGCAGTTTCCATTCGCTTACGCCGCGGCGGGCGGTAGCTACAGTGTTTAATCCTGCAGCAGTTTCAAATGCCAGGGCAACACCATGCTGGCGGGCTCTCTCAATAAAATCAGCCCGGCTTATACTCCGAGGCTCTCCAGCTTTTTCTTCATCTCCCGTAAAATATACTGTGATACTTACATCTTTTAGCAAGCCCTGTTTATGTATCGCTTTCAGTGCCGCAATTACCAGTACATCTCCGCCC
>JBKJSJ010000037.1:0-10944 GCA_046595965.1 Ferruginibacter sp. | reverse complement strand
TAAGGATATGACAGATAACAGTATTTATATTAGCGATAAAGCAAAATTAAAAGTGCATCAGTTGATGACGGATGCAGGAGTAGCAGCAGATCTGTCTTACTTTCTTCGTGTAGGCGTAGTAGGTGGAGGCTGCAGCGGATTGAGTTATAAACTCGATTTTGATAATGAAGTAAAACCAATGGACCAGGTATTTGAAGACAAGGGTGTAAAAATTGTTACAGACCTTAAAAGTTTTTTATACCTGGTAAATACCGAACTGGAGTTTAGCGATGGACTGAATGGAAAAGGTTTTTATTTTAATAATCCCAATGCCAGCAGGAGTTGCGGCTGTGGAGAAAGTTTTGCAGTTTAGAAAAAAGAAAATTTATAGTATGCCTCCCGGTAAATCGGGAGGTTTTTTTATGCAAGTCATTTGTTCATTTAAATGAGCCCCTTTATTTTTTTAATGCAATGCCGCTTAAAGAATAATAAATGAAGGATGATGAGAAACGAAAAGAACCAATTACTTTTAAAATAAAATTCCCTCCCATGCAAAAGATATTGATTCTGATTTTTTCCTGTTTATTTTTTTCCTGTAATGAGCCAGCTAAAAAAAGCAGTATTGAAAATATAAACTTACTGGCAGAAAAATATGTGCGCATTGCACTGCAGATTGGCCAGTATGATGCAGATTTTGTAGATGCATATTATGGTCCCGATTCCCTGAAACCAGTTTTGCCAAAACTGGCAACATTTCCCAAGGACAGTTTGTTGTTATCAGTAAAAGAATTAAAAAATCAATTTGAAGAAATAGCATCGTCCACAAAAAATGATACCATTAAAACAAGGTCCAACTGGATGAGTAGCCAGTTAACTGCCTTCGACAGAAGAATCAGGATATTTTCGGGCCAACTGGATTCTTTTGATATAGAATCAAAAGAATTGTTTGGGGTGGTGGCTCCCACGTATAAGGAAGATTTCTTTTTAGCGCAACTTGCACAACTCGATAGTTTCTTACCCGGAAAAGGTAGCGTGGCTGAGCGGTTTCAGCTTCTTGCCAATCGTTTTATAATTCCTAAAAATAAATTGGATACTGTTTTTAAAGTTGCTATTGCAGAAGCCCGCAAAAGAACCCTGCAGCATTTTGAGTTGCCAACTAATGAAGATTTTAAATTGGAATATGTGACCAACAAACCCTGGAGTGGCTATAACTGGTATAAAGGAAATTATCAAAGCCTCATCCAGATTAATACAGACCTAAATATTTTTATAGACCGGGCAATTGATGTTGGAAGCCACGAAAGTTATCCCGGCCATCATGTATATAATATGTTGCTCGAAGAAAAATTGTACCGGCAAAAAGGCTGGGTAGAAATATCACTCTATCCTTTATTCAGCCCGCAATCTTTAATAGCAGAAGGCTCTGCCAATTATGGAATTGATGTGGTGTTTCCCGGAAGTGATAAAGAACAATTTACCAGGGATATATTACTGCCGCTTGCAGCATTGGATACTACCGGCATTGGCCTTTATTATAAAGCAACTACTTTAAAAGGAAAATTAAATTTTGCCCGAAACGAAGTAGCAAGAGGAATTGTAAATGGTACGATGGAAGAAAAAGAAGTAATGCGGTGGCTAACCACTTATTGTTTATACAACAATGAAACGGCACTTAAATCTATCAGCTTTATTAAAAAAAACCGCAGTTATGTAATTAATTATAATTATGGGCAGGAGTTGATAAAAAATTATATTGAATCAAAAGGTGGCACCGAAGCAGATCCCAAAAAAAGATGGGAATTATTTGGATGGCTGTTGAGCAATCCTGTAACAACAGGGGAACTTTTAAAATAAAAATCATTCTTCAATAAAATAATTAGGCAGGCAAGTAAATAATGAGTGCATAGCATTAAAAAACCCCCGCTACAATAGCGGGGGCAACAGTTGGTTTTGGCAAACAAACTTTAGCGCATTTTCTGCGCTGAGTACTAATAAACACTTAAAAAACAAAGCAGAATTTTCTGTGGTTTTAGTATATAAAACTTTCAATTACCCATATATGACAAAGCATTTTGTTGATTTGCTGCTTTTTTATTAAAAAAAAGTTGGATAAATAGCCCAGCCTGTTCTATTAGACTGTTTAATAGTAAATTGCAGCCAATTTAAAAAATCATGTGGAGCATTTGTAAAAAGGAAATTAACCAGTTTTTTAGCAATCTTACCGGGTATATTGCTATTATTCTTTTTTTATTAGTATGTGGCATCTTCCTTTTTGTGCTGCAGGATAGCAGCCTCTTTGAATATGGCTATGCCTCTCTCGATAAATTTTTTTCACTGGCACCCTGGATTCTGCTGTTCCTGGTCCCGGCCATTACTATGCGTTCTTTTTCAGACGAATTTAAAGCGGGCACATTTGAAATTCTTAAAACCAAGCCTTTATCTGCCTGGCAAATTGTAGGAGGTAAATACCTGTCTGTATTATTGGTACTGGCATTTGTAATAATCCCCACTTTTATTTACGTCCTCACAATAAAAACCTTGAGTGCTTCGGGAGGTATAGATTCTGGAGGAATAGCCGGCAGCTACCTTGGTTTATTTTTACTGGCAGCAGTGTTTGCGGCTATCAGTATTTGCTGCAGCAGTTTTACCAGCAATGCGGTGGTAGCTTTTTTAATCAGCACATTTGCCTGCCTGGTTTTGTATTTTGGTTTTAATGCTATAAGTAAATTACCTGTGCTGCAAGGTAGTGCAGATTATTATGTAGAAATGCTGGGAATAGATTTTCATTACCGCAGCATTAGCAGGGGAGTGCTGGACAGCAGGGACCTGCTGTATTTTGCGAGCATCATTTTTTTATCGTTATTGATCACATTAAAAAATATAAAAAAGAAATAACCTCATCCCCTTACAATATCCTGAGTGGAGAATGGAGGAGGATGAAGGAAGAGAAGAAATGGCAGTTGCAAAAAAATAAAGATTTATTATGAAAAATGTTTTCAATAAAATATGGGATAGTAAAATCTGGTTATTGATAACATTGGTTATTTTATTTGCCATAAACTGGGCGGCCGCAGGTTGGCACAACCGCATAGATTTTACCAATGAAAAAAGATTTACCCTTAGTAATGCTACCATACAATTACTAAAAAATATTAAAGAGCCGGTGCAGGTAACTGTTTTTTTAAAGGGAAATTATCCAAGCGGTTTTAAAAAATTATCTGCTACAACCGGAGATCTGCTGCAAGAGTTTAAAGAAGTAGCAGGTAAAAATTTTCAATTCAATTTTATTTCGCCTGATGATTTAATGCCCGGCACAAATTTAAAATATGCAGATACAATTGCAGCTATGGGTATGCTGCCTATTAATCTTACATCACAGGTAAAAGAAGGGCAGCAGCAGCAATTTGTTTACCCCTATGCATTATTGCATTACGGTGAAAAAACTTTGCCCATTACACTTTACCAGGGGAAAACCCCCCTCATTAATTTCCAGGAATTAAACAGTGCAGAAGCCCTGCTTGAATATAATGTTGCCAACGCCATTTCTAAAATTACCCAAACGGAAAAGCCAGCAATTGGTTATGATACCGGAAATGGAGAGCCGATGGATTATAGTATTTACGACCTGGTAGAAAACAACCTCAATATAGATTATGCATTATCGCTTTTCAACCTGGATAAACAACCCTTTGTTCCCAGGGAATTTAAAGTACTGGTAATTGTAAAACCTACCCAGCCTTTTAATGAAGATGAAAAATTAAAACTGGATCAATATGTAATGAACGGAGGGAAAATACTTTTATTTACAGACCGGTTGAATGCAGAAATGGACAGTTTGCAGATAAAAAATGAAGTGGTAGCTTACGACCGGGGATTGCTGTTAAACGATTTGATGTTTAGGTATGGAGTTCGCATTAATGCCGACCTGGTTATGGATCTGCAGTGCGATTATCTTCCGTTTGATGTAAACGGAAACGGACAGTTTGAGCTGTTACCCTGGAATTATTTCCCGGTATTAGAATCAAAATCTAATCATCCAATTAATAAGAATCTCGGGTTTATATCGGGAAGGTTTGTTAATTCAATAGACACTGTAGAAGCCGAAGGCATTACTAAAACAATCCTCCTGAGTTCTTCTGCCAATGCAAGAAAAATTGCATCGCCTGCACTCATCAGCGGAAAACAAAATGTGGCTGCAGCACAGGATGAAAAATTTAAAACCCCCAATATTCCTGTGGCCGTTTTGCTGGAAGGAAAATTTACTTCCCTTTATGCCAACAGGGCATCTCAGGCAATGATAGATTCTATTGCAGCTTATGGAGCAATGTTTTTGCCCAAATGTATGAGTGACAATAAAATGATAGTGGTAGCAGATGGAGACATCGTACTTAACGCTGTAGTAAAGGGAAATCAACCCATTCCTATGGGTATGAATTCTTATACTTTTGGCACACAAAAAGAATTTCCGTTTGCCAATAAAAATTTTGTGCAGAATTGCATGGAATATCTCATCAATGAAAATAATCTCAGCGAAGCCAAAGGAAAAGATTATGTGATGCGCCTGCTCAATACTAAAAAAGTAAACGAAGAAAAAACATTTTGGCAAATGATAAATATTGCGGTACCGGCTTTACTTGTAATTTTGTTTGCAATTATTTTTCAATGGGTTCGCAAACGGAAATACACAACAAATAAATAATGGATATAGCAAAATTGGAATATATAGTTTTTGGAGTAGTTGTTTTACTGGCTTTGATATTTGACCTGGGACTGTTGAGTAAAAAAAACACAACCATCACCTTAAAGGCAGCTCTTATTCAAACCTGCTTTTGGGTTAGTTTATCTTTGCTTTTCTGCGGATTTTTATGGTTTGAAAATCTGGGGGGGCATGGTAAAGAGGATGCTATTAAATACATTTCGGCCTACCTGCTGGAGTGGTCGCTTTCTATTGATAATATTTTTGTTTTCATTATCATTTTTTCCTTCTTCAAGGTACATCCATTCAATTATTCAAGGGTATTATTAGTGGGAATTTTGATGGCAATTATTTTCAGGATAATTTTTATAGCCATAGGAAGCGAGCTGGTGGCAAGGTTTAGCTGGATCATGTATGTATTTGGAGCGTTCCTTTTATATACAGGTTTTAAAATGTTTACCGCCAATGAAGATGAGGAATTTAATCCTGAGGGTAACTGGGCATTTAAAATGATGAAGAAATTTTTTAGAACAACCAATGAAGAGCCTCACGGAAAGTTTTTTATAAAGAAAAACAACAAAACATATCTTACCAAGCTTACCATGGTGGTTATTATGCTTGGTTTGATAGATATTGTGTTTGCCATTGATTCTATCCCTGCAGTATTTTCCATCATCCCCGATCCGGAAGATAAATTATTAATTTACTCCTCTAATATATTTGCGGTGCTGGGTCTTAGAAGTTTATTTTTTCTGCTGCAGGGTGCCGCTAAAAAGTTTGATTACCTGCAGCACGGCATTGCAGTGGTATTAATTTTTATCGGTGGTAAAATGCTGCTGGAAAAATGGGTACATATTCCTATTTGGGCATCCTTAATGGTTATTGTGGTTTGCATTGGTGGTTCTGTTATGTATTCCATTTTTTACAATGATGCTGAAACGGAATTAACAGATGAAGGAGATAATGAGGAAAATGATTCGGCTTCAAATATCAATCCATAATATTTATAAACTTGTTAATCATCACCAGGTTTTCCCACATCGTTACCATGCTGCAGGTAAAACCCCTGCAGCAAATAAATGACCCGGTCATTCATTTACTGCTAACAGATAGCCGCAAACTTTTATTTGCAGAGCAATCCATTTTTTTTGCCATCAGCAGCCCGCAGAAAAATGCCAACGGATTTATAGCAGAGCTGTATGCAAAAGGGGTGCGCTGTTATGTAACCAATCATTTTGCTGCAGAGGAAGCAAAACTTTTTCCGCAAGCAAATATCATTGTAGTGGAAAATGTAGTTGCTGCATTGCAGGCTGTTGCAGCCTTTCACAGGCACAGGTTTCATTACCCTGTTATCGGTATTACTGGCAGCAATGGAAAAACCATTGTAAAGGAATGGCTCTTCCAGTTATTAAACAGAAACTACAATATCGTAAGAAGCCCCAAGAGTTATAACTCTCAGGTAGGGGTACCCTTAGCTGTTTGGCAAATGAATGAAACGCATGAATTGGGTATTTTTGAAGCCGGAATTTCTTTGCCTGGTGAAATGCAGCACCTGCAGCAAATTATTGATCCCAGTCTGGGTATTTTTACTTTTATGGGCGATGCACATAATGAAGGATTTGCAGATCATGCTCAAAAAATCAATGAAAAATTATTGTTGTTTAAAAACTGTCACACGCTTTTTTATTGTTCAGATGAAGATGAACTGAATAACGCTGCAAAAATATTTACCAAAAAAAATCTTATTACAATTTTTAGCTGGGGTAAAAAAAATAAACCAGCACTGCTTATTAAAAATATCAACATCCTGGGTAATGGCAGCAATATTTTCTGTACTTACCAACAGCATAATTTTTCTTTTTTTATTCCATTTACTGATGAAGCTTCCATACATAATGCCATTACCTGTGTATGTGTATTATTATTTTTTACAATACCCATTCCGGAATTGGCAGAAAAAATGCTTCACCTGCGCCCTGTAGAAATGCGCCTGGAAATGAAACAGGGAAATAATAATTGTTCTATCATCAACGACAGTTACAGCGCCGATATTAATTCGTTCAGCATAGCCCTGGATTTTTTGGAACAGCAGCAACAGCACTCAAAAAAAACGGTTATACTCAGCGATGTATTGCAAACCGGGCAACCCAATGATATGCTGTATAAAAATATTGCAGCAGTGCTGCTGCAAAAAGAGCTGCACCGTTTTATTGGTATTGGTACACACATGAATGAGCATGCAGCCTTTTTTGCAAAAATAAAAGACACTGCATTTTTTTCTTCTACGGAAGCATTTCTGCAACAATTACCGCAGTTGCATTTTAGAGATGAAACTATTTTGCTTAAAGGAGCAAGAATATTCCGGTTTGAAAAAATAAGTAAGCTGTTGGAGCAAAAGCAGCATCAGACTGTGCTTGAAATAGACCTGAATGCCTTGAGGCATAATATTAAAGTGTACCAGCATCAACTGCAGAAAGGTGTAAAATTGATGGCCATGGTAAAAGCATTCAGTTATGGAAGCGGCAGTTTTGAAATTGCCAGTCTGCTGCAGCATACGGGGGTTGATTATCTTGCTGTGGCTTATGCCGATGAAGGAGTGGAGCTAAGAAAAGCTGGTATTCGTTTACCCATCATGGTGATGAATACAGAAGAGGCAGGCTTTGATGCCATTATAGCTCATCAACTGGAGCCGGAATTGTATTCCTTTAAAATAATGGAGTCCTTTAAAAACTATTTGCAGCAAAATAATATAGAGCAATACCAGGTGCATATAAAATACGATACCGGTATGCACCGGCTGGGTTTTGAAGAAGGTGAACTAACTGCATTATGTGAAGCATTAAAAAATGCAAAAGAGTTTAAAGTAGTCTCGTTCTTTTCGCACCTGGCAGCCAGCCCCGACAAAAAGCAGGATACATTTACACTTCATCAGGGCAAAGTATTTAGCAATGGTGCTCATGAAATAGAAAAAACATTGGGCTATTCAGTAGTCAAACATATTGCCAATACTTCCGCCATTCACCGGCATCCACAATTGCAGATGGATATGGTGCGGCTGGGCATTGGGTTGTATGGGATAGATGAAGACGAAACCATGCAACAGCAATTAAAAAATGTAACCACTTTAAAAACTACTATCTCACAAATAAAAAATATTAAAAAGGGAGACAGTATCGGATACAGCCGAAGTGCTATTGCTGCCACTGATATGAAGATAGCTACTGTAAGAATTGGGTATGCAGATGGTTACCCACGAATACTGAGCAATGCTGCAGGCCACATGCTGGTAAATGGGCAAATGGCCCCCGTAGTGGGAAGAATATGTATGGATATGACCATGCTGGATATAACCGGGATAGCTGCAGAAGAAGAAGAAGAAGTAATTGTTTTTGGCCAAGACTTGCCGGTGAGCAAACTGGCTCATTGGGCACAAACTATTGCCTACGAAATTTTAACCAATGTATCCCAGAGGGTGAGGAGGGTTTATTTTGAGGAATAATATGAGGAAGGTTTAGGGATAAGAAGATTACCTCTACCCACTAAAAAATTACTCACCTAAACGGCTAAACTTCTAAAACCCTAAACTCTTATCTTTGCCCTCAATTATTATGAAAGGAAAATACTTAATCTTTATTATAGCACTTATAGTAATGGCCGACCAGGCTATAAAGATCTACATCAAAACAAATTTTCACCTCAATACTACTGAGCATATAGCGGGCAATTGGTTCCAGTTATATTTTGTAGAAAACCCCGGCATGGCCTATGGCTGGAAGTTTGGAGGCAATTGGGGAAAAATGGCACTTACTATTTTTCGCTTGGGTGCAGTAATATTTGGCACCTGGTACCTGGGAAATATAATTAAGCAGGGTTACCACCGGGGCTTCATTATTTGTGCGGGCTTCATTTATGCAGGAGCGCTTGGCAATTTAATAGACTCCTGTTTTTACGGATTAATTTTTGACAAGGGGATGCTCTTTGATGCCCAACTGAATGACTATGTGACTTACGAAGGACTGGCCAGGTTTTCTAAACAGGGTTATGCTTCTTTTTTGCACGGCAATGTGGTAGATATGTTTTACTTCCCCATCATCCGGGGGCATTTTCCTAACTGGGTGCCTGTGTGGGGAGGAGAAGATTTTGAATTTTTCAGACCCATTTTTAATATGGCTGATGCAGCCATTACCACAGGTGTGCTGTCTATTCTTGTTTTTCAGAAGAAGTTTTTTAAACATAAAAATAACGAACCTCTGCATACTACCATTGAAACTGAAACGTTGATTGATGATACCACACAAGTGTCGTAAATAATTTTATCTTTATACCATAACAAAATTCTAACTCATGAAATTTTTTCAAACCCTGGCAATACTGTTGCTTTCTATTCTTATGCTATCTTCCTGCCAAAAAGAATACAGCGAAGAGGGTGGTGGTACATCAGTGGCTGTAGGCACACTTAAAAAAGATGTTTCCGGAAACTGTCTTCCTGCCAGGGCCAATGGAATTTTTATGGCAGGTACCACACTAGCTTCTACTAATTATTTAGATGTTACACTAACCTTTACTACAACCGGTACTTACCTGGTAACTACCGATACCGTAAATGGATATAATTTTAAAGGAGTAGGCATCATTAATGCTGCCGGCCTGGCTACTGTTAGATTAACGGGTATAGGAAAACCACTTGCAGCCGGAGCAAATACTTTTACTGTAAAGTACGGAACAAGCACCTGCTTTATTGTGGTAGATGTACTGGCAGCGGGAGCAGCAGCAGCTATTTTTACCCCGGGCGGCGCACCAGGCACTTGCACGGTAGCCACTTTGGGCGGCACTTACAAAGCAGGCACGGTATTAACTTCAAGCAATACCGTAACCCTTAGTGTAAATGTAACTACTGCCGGAACTTATAACATAACCATACCCACAGTAAACGGAATTTCTTTCAGTGGCTCAGGCGCTATGGCTGCTACAGGCATTCAGAATATTACATTGGTAGCTGCAGGCACTCCTGCTGCTGCCGGCAACTTTAATTCTACTTTTAGCAATGCTGCCAGTAATTGTACATTTAATGTAACCACTTTGGCAGGTAGTGGAGGTACAGGTACTGCAGCAGTATATACTTTAGGTGGTGCAGGTGCTACCTGCACAGGAGTAGTTTTAGCAGGTACTTTTAAGGCAGGCCTGGCAATGGCTGCTACCAATAGTGCAAAATTTAATGTAACTGTAGCAACTGCAGGAACTTATACCATTGCTACAACAGCAGTGAATGGGGTAACTTTTACTGGAGCAGGAAGTTTTGCAGCCACGGGCGCACAAGCCGTTACGCTTACTGCTACCGGCACTCCTGCCGCAGCAGGTGCCTTTAACTATCCGGCTACTGGCGGCGGAAATACCTGTACTTTTTCTATAACTTATACTGCAGCCGCAGCTCCAGCTATATTTACTTTAGTGGGTGCAGGTGGTGCCTGTAGCCCTGGTACTGTAGTTGGTACTTATAATACCGGCACAGCTTTAACTGCGGCAAACACCGTAACCGTACAAGCCAATGTAACCACAGCCGGGGCTTATTCACTTACTTCTTCTGCTGTAAATGGAATGACTTTTTCGGCATCAGGTGTTTTTGCAGGTACTGGCGCTCAAACAATTGTATTAACAGGAACCGGAACTCCGGCAGCAGCAGGCACAAATGTATTTTCCGTTGGCACTTCCAGTTGCACATTTAGTGTGGTAGTAACTGGTGCTGCTACAGATTTTATTACCTGTAAAATAGGAGGAACGTTTACAACTTTTAATGTAAATGCAATTGCTATATTAGATGTTACCGGTGGGTTTCCGATATTAACTATCGATGGAGAATCTACTACCAGTGCCAATCCTTCTATATCATTGGGTATTGCAAAATTAACTGGAACCATTACTCCCGCCACATATACAGTAAACCAGTTAGCAAGTGGAATTGTTGTAGGTGGTTATTATCTTGATGCAGCATCTACAGAATTTATGGCCGAATCAAACGCTACTGTTCAATCTCCTGTATTTACAATCGTTATTACAAGCATTACCACAACCAGGGTAATAGGAACCTTTACAGGTACTCTTAAAGATAATATGGGTGTGGGACCCGGAGCAAGAGTAATTACAGAAGGCGTTTTTAATGTTCCTATACAATAATAATTTGTTTTGATAATGAAAAAGCTGCCGATAATTTTCTGCAGCTTTTTTTGTATCCCCTAAAAAATAAATCAATCCTATACCGACTTTATAAAATA
>JBKJSJ010000465.1:0-7774 GCA_046595965.1 Ferruginibacter sp. | reverse complement strand
CAGAAAACATTGATCGTCCTACACTGATGAAGGTGATGGAAGATGTGTTTAAAACTTTAATTAGAAAAAAATATGGCAGCGACGATAATTTTGATGTGATCGTAAACGATCAGAAAGGTGACCTAGAAATTTTTCGCCGCCGTACTATTGTAGACGATGATGATCTTTACAATACCCTTACCGAGGTGGAGCTGAAAGATGCTATTAAAATAGAACCCGATTACAGTGTTGGCGAAGAACTGTATGAAGCTGTTGATATCCAGAAAGAGTTTGGCCGCAGGGCAATCCTGGCGGGTAAACAAACACTGGCTGCACGTATTAACGATCTTAAGAAAAATATTCTCATTAAAAAATACGAAGAGCGCATTGGCGAAATTGTGAGCGGAGAAGTGTACCAGGTTTGGAAAAAAGAAGTGCTTATCCTGGATGAAGATGGCAACGAAATGTTATTACCCAAATCGGAACAAATACCTGCCGATTATTTTAAAAAAGGAGAAAACGTAAGGGCAGTAGTAAAGAAAGTAGAATTAAAAAACAACCAGGCAGTTATTATTCTTTCCAGAACAAGCCCCTTGTTCCTGGAAAAATTACTTGAAATAGAAGTACCGGAAATTTTTGACGGCCTAATAGTAGTAAAGAAAATTGTAAGAGATCCAGGTGAAAGAGCTAAAGTGGCAGTAGAAAGTTATGATGATAGAATAGATCCGGTAGGTGCCTGTGTAGGTATGAAAGGCAGCCGTATTCACGGAATTGTGAGAGAGTTAAAAAACGAAAATATAGATGTTATTAACTGGACGGCAAATTCGCAATTGCTAATTCAACGCTCATTAACGCCAGCCAAGATTACTACTATAGATTTAGACAATGAAAAAATGCATGCGAATGTTTTTCTAAAGCCCGACCAGGTTTCTTTGGCCATTGGCCGCAGAGGGGTAAACATTAAGCTGGCATGTGAGTTGACAGGTTATGAGATTGATGTATTCCGGGATACTGAAGATGAAGCAGATGATTTTGATATTGACCTGGAAGAATTTTCTGATGAAATAGAACCATGGGTAATAGAAGCACTCAAAAAAGTAGGTTGCGATACAGCCCGTTCTGTGCTTGAACTTACAGCAGAAGAACTGGAACGCAGAACAGATTTGGAAAAAGAAACCATTGCAGACCTGAGAAGGATTTTGCAAGAAGAATTTGAAAAAGAATAAATAACAATAGACAGTTATATAAGCAATTGGTAACAGGCAATTAGCAACTGGCAATTTAGAATTGCAAATAGCTAAAAACTCTAACTGCCAGTTTCAATAAAATAAAAGCCCCAGGGGCAAACAACTAAAAACAAAGAATGTCAGAAGTAAACACACCAAGGTTGATGGCTGCGGCCAAGGAGTTTAATATAGGTACCAATACCTTGATAGACTTTCTTGTGTCAAAGAATTTTGAAGGATCTTTTAATCCATCAACCAAACTTTCGGAAGATATGTACCGGGTACTGCAGGGAGAATTTCAGCAGGATAAAGCTGCCCGGCAAAAAGCGGAGCAGATAGATCTGCCCAAAGGTGCCAGTGGTAATGAAATGAAAAAGAAAAGAGACGAAGAAGATCTTTCTATAAAAAGAAAAGAGGAAAAAGCGGCCAAGGAAAAAGCAGAAGAAAAAGCTATTGAAAAGCCGGTAGAAGCTCCTGTGGCAGAAATACCGGTAGAAGATCCTGTCCCAGAAATACCGGTGCCTGAGGAAAAACCTATAGTACCTAAAGTAGAAATAGTAGAAACGAAAGAAGAAAATGGCATTACTAAAATAGATGCCCCCGAACTTGAAGCACTTAAAGTGCTGGATAAAATAGACCTTGATCTAATTGACTCTTCTACCCGCCCTAAAAAAGCAGCTAAGAAAAAAGAAGAGCCAGTTGTAAAAGAGCCAGCCTTGGCAGAAAATACTAAAATAACAGAATTACCTAAACTTAAAAAGAAAGCAGAACCCATAGCAGAAATACCGGCATCGATTATTTTGCAGCCTCCCGAAGAAGAAATAGTAGCCGATGCGCCTCCCAGGATTGAAAATATAATGGCCACCAGGCTTACGGGCCCCAAGATTATGGGTAAAATTGTATTGCCTGTTGATAGCGATACAAGACCTAAAAAAGATCACGACGATAAACACAAGCGCAAGCGCATTCCCATACCTAAAAAACCCGGAGCCCCCTCACATGGCGCACCTGGTAATAATGATGCAGCAAGAGGGAACAGACCTCCTATGCAAAATAACAGGGGACCTGCAGGAAATAATCAGCAAAGGCCCGGCGGTCCTGCAACAGGCGGTGGACAACAACATAGACCCGGTGGTGCTGCTGCAGGCAGCAATCGTTTTGCAAAACCCGGCCAGGGAGCTCCTGCACGCAGAGAAGATAAAGTAATTGATGCAAAAGAAATACAGGAAAAATTAAAACAAACCCAGGCAAAATTAGCCGGCAGTGGAGGTAGGGGTAAAAGCCTTAAAGCAAAATACCGCAAAGCCAAAAGAGAGGAAATGGCAGACCATACAGGTGCAGAAGGAATGGAAGGAAATAAACTTCAGGTTACAGAATTTATCTCTGTAAGTGAGTTGGCAAGCCTCATGGACGTAAGCTTTGCAGACGTTATAAGCAAGTGTATGAACCTCGGCATTATGGTATCTATAAACCAGCGGCTGGAAGCGGATGTGATAGAACTCGTGGCAGGCGAATTTAATTTTGAAGTGGAATTTATAGGGGTAGAAGATGCAGCAGAACTGGAGGCCGAAGACGATAATGACGACCCGGCAGAGTTAAAACCCAGGGCTCCCATTGTTACCATTATGGGGCACGTAGATCATGGTAAAACATCTTTGCTGGATTATATCCGCCATAGTAATGTTATTGCTGGTGAAGCTGGGGGTATTACCCAACATATTGGAGCTTATGAAGTAACCACTAAAACAGGGAGAGCTATTACTTTCTTAGATACACCGGGCCACGAAGCCTTTACGGCTATGCGTGCCCGTGGTGCCAAGGTTACAGATATTGCAGTAATAGTGGTAGCGGCAGATGATGCAGTAATGCCTCAAACTAAAGAAGCCATCTCTCATGCGCAGGCAGCTAATGTGCCTATGATTTTTGCTATCAATAAAATTGATAGGGAAGGCTCTAATCCCGAAAAAATTAAAGAACAATTATCGCAAATGAACATCCTGGTAGAAAGTTGGGGAGGAAAATATCAAAG
This sequence comes from Ferruginibacter sp., assembly GCA_046595965.1. GTDB lineage: Bacteria > Bacteroidota > Bacteroidia > Chitinophagales > Chitinophagaceae > Ferruginibacter. The sequence continues at coordinate 4,540 of JBKJSJ010000465.1, read as the reverse complement.
CCAGGAAATAAGTGCCAAACAGGGATTAAACATTGACCTCCTATTGGAAAAAATATTGCTGGAAACAGATATCCTGGAATTAAAAGCCAATGCTATTAAACAGGCATCGGGTACTATTATTGAAGCATCACTCGATAAGGGTCGTGGTTATGTAGCCACCATCCTAGTTCAAAACGGTACGCTTCGCCCAGGCGATATGATTGTATCGGGTCAACATTTTGGAAAGGTGAAAGCCATGTACAATGAGCGCAATCAACGCATAGATATTGCACCTCCATCTACACCGGTATTATTATTGGGGTTAAACGGCGCACCGCAGGCAGGCGAAACTTTTAAAGTTTTTGAAAACGAAGCAGATGCAAGAGAAACCGCCTATAAGCGTGGACAGATTTTGCGTGAACAGGGTATGCGTGCTAAAAAACATATTACATTAGATGAGATCGGACGCAGGCTGGCACTTGGAAACTTTAAAGAATTGAATGTAATTATTAAAGGAGATGTGGATGGTTCAGTAGAAGCATTGAGCGATTCATTGCAAAAACTAAGCACCGAAGAAATTGTAGTAAAAGTGATTCATAAAGCCGTAGGTGCCATCACCGAAAGTGATGTAACACTGGCCAATGCTTCAGATGCAATCATCATCGGCTTCAACGTTCGCCCAAGCATACAGGCCGCAAGAATGGCCGAAAGCGAATCAATAGAAATTAAATTGTATTCCATTATTTACAACGCTATTGAAGAAATAAGAAGTGCAATGGAAGGCATGTTGGAACCGGGGGTAGAAGAAAAAATACTGGGTAATATTGAAATCAGGGAGACCTATAAATTTGATAAAGCCACGGTGGCTGGTTGTTTTGTGCTGGATGGCAAGGTGGCCAGAAACAACAGAATTAGATTGGTAAGAGATGGTATTGTGATCTTTACCGGCGAACTGGCCAGTCTTAAACGTTACCGTGATGATGCCAAAGAAGTTACATCCAACATGGAATGTGGTTTGGTTATCAGGAATTACAATGATATAAAAGTAAGCGATATAGTAGAGGCATTTGAAGAAGTAGAAGTAAAAAGGACTTTGTAAAAAAGCAAGACCCCTCCGCCCAGGGGAGATGCGGATTGAGAAGATTATTGAAATAATTTTTTTAAAAGAAAACAATTATTAGCCATATTTTTTTAACTTAATTAAACGGCATTGGCGTCGCACTCTTGTACTATATAACTTTATTCAGCAAAAAATTGTAGTGTATCATACACTACAATTTTTTGTTAAATGAAACACTAAAATCTAAAGCAGCACTATACAAAGTTAATTTTGACAACATTCATAACCAGGCAGATATTCTATACTATAATGAGAAATAAAATTGTACTCACAACCCTTTCTTTACTGTTTGCAGCAGCAGGTATGGCACAACCCAAACCAGTGCTTGCCGAAAAAATTGTAGCAGTAGTAGGCGATAAAATTATTTTAAAAACAGATATCGATAATTCCTTGCTTGATATGCAGCGCCAGGGAATAGAAGCTCCCCCCAATGTGCGATGCCTTGTATTGGAGCAGGCACTCGGAGTAAAGGCATTGGTATTGCAGGCAGAAAAAGATTCACTACCCGTAACAGATGAAGAAATAGATGCAGATATTGAAAATCGAATCCGCTATTTTATCAGCCAGTATGGTTCTAAAGATGAGCTGGAAAGAATTGCCGGCAAATCTGTTTACCAGCTTAAAGAAGATTTTAAACAGGGCATCCGGGATCAAAAACTGGCGGGTGCTATGCGCAATAAAATTGTAGATGATGTAAAGATCACTCCCAATGAAGTAAAGGCTTATTTTGAAACATTGCAAACTGACAGTCTTGTTTTTTATGAAAGCGAAGTAGAAGTTGGCCAGATAGTAAGTTACCCAAAAGCCAGCAGGGATGCAGAAGAATATGCAATTGAGCAACTAAAAGAATATAAACAACAGGTAGATGCCGGTAAAGATTTTAAAACCCTCGCGGCACTTTATTCAGAAGATCCGGGTAGCAAAGACAGGGGCGGGCAATATGAAATAAACAGGAATCAGAAAGACATGGATCCTATGTGGATGGCCAAAGCATTTACTTTAAAAGAAGGCCAGGTAAGCAACCCCTTTAAAACAAAATTCGGGTATCATATTATTCAGCTCGTAAGCCGCTCGGGAGACGATGCAGTAGTGCGCCATATTTTAAAAGTGCCACAGGTAACCCAGGTAGAAATGAAAGACGGATTTGCAAGGCTTGATTCTGTAAGAGCAAAATTAATAGCGGGTACTATTGATTTTGGTACAGCGGTAAACAAATACAGTGATGATGATGCAAGCAAATTTACCGCAGGCATGATTCAGGGTCCCAATGGAAGTTTTCTTACCATCGATCAGTTGGATGCAGGCATGGTAGCCATGCTTAAAAATTTAAAATTGGGAGAATATTCCCAGCCTTTAGACTATGCCGATGAGCGGGGCAAAAAAGGCGTAAGGATTATTTATTTAAAAACACAAACACAACCCCACAGGGAAAACCTGCAGGACGATTACAGCAAAATTGCGGCAAGAGCACTGGAACAAAAAAAAGAAACCGCTCTTGAAAGCTGGTTCTACAAAAAAATTAATACGTATTATATCATGATAGATGAAGAGTATAAAAATTGTGAAGTAATGCAGAAATGGGTAGAAGCTTCCAAAGTTTCTACCCTTAGTGGAAAAAATTAATTTTGTATAAAAATATTTTGCAAACGTTCCGGTAATTACCGGAACGTTTGTTGTTTAATAACATTTTAAACGCCTGTAAAATAAATGCTGATTAACTTTAGTCCTTCCGGCATCAGCCGGAAATAATATCATGATAGAAAAAAAGAAAAATATTCAGGAGGAAGAAAACGCAATTCTCATTGGCCTGGTACAAAAAGATCAAACAGAACTGCAGGTTACAGAGTACATGGATGAACTGGCTTTTCTGGCAGAAACTGCAGGAGCCAAAACCATAAAAAGATTTACCCAAAAAATGATGCGGCCCGATAGCAAAACCTTTGTGGGAAAAGGCAAGCTGGAAGAAATTAAAAACTATATTCTTCTAAAAGGAAATATTGGTATGGCCATTTTTGATGATGAACTTACTGGCTCACAAATACTGAATATAGAAAAAGAGCTCAACATAAAAACTATTGACCGCAGCGATCTTATCCTGGATATTTTTGCCCGCAGGGCCAAATCGGCACAGGCCAAAACACAGGTGGAACTGGCACAGTACCAATACATTTTGCCCCGGCTCAGGGGCATGTGGAAACACCTGGAAAGGCAGGGTGGCGGCATTGGATCCCGGGGACCTGGTGAAACGGAAATTGAAACCGACAGGCGTATAGTAAAAGATAAAATAACGCTCTTGCGTAAACGCTTGGCCGAAATAGACAAACAATCTTTTACCCAAAGAAAAGAACGGGGAGAATTTATAAGGGTGGCCCTGGTAGGTTACACCAACGTTGGTAAATCTACTTTAATGACCCTGCTAAGCAAGAGCGAAGTATTTGCAGAAAATAAACTGTTTGCCACATTAGATACCACTACCCGCAAAGTAGTGTTTGAGCAAACTCCTTTTTTGCTGAGCGATACTGTAGGATTTATACGCAAGCTTCCTCACCACCTGGTAGAAAGTTTTAAAAGTACGCTGGATGAAGTAAGAGAAGCAGATGTTTTGCTGCACGTAGTAGATATTTCTCACCCTCAATACGAGGAACAATTGACGGTGGTAAACAAAACCCTGGCAGGCCTGGGCTGCTCCGATAAACCCACCATCACTATTTTTAATAAGATGGATAAATTTGAAGAACAGGTTTTTGATAAATGGCTGGAGGATGAAGAGAAGCAAAACATCTTGCAGGAATTAAAAGAAAAATGGCAGGAAGAAACCAAAGGCAATTGCGTATTTATTTCGGCTACCGAAAGAAAAAATATCGATGTGCTGCGCCAAACCATCCTCAATAAAGTAAGAGAAATGTACCAGATCAGATATCCGTACAGGGCAGAGTATTTCTATTAAGATCCCATAAGATCGCTGAATAATCTGAATTACACGGATTACGCTGAATACATTGGTATCAATAAAAAGGGGTGTTAATCTCCGCCTGACCGGACGGGCAGAAATGTCCAGTATTTAATTTTATCTATGTCGGAGAAAAAAATTGTATGGCATAAGCTGGCAGATTCTTTAGCAGCATTATCATTATCTGCAGAAGGGCTAGCCGAAGCAGAAGTGAATAACAAAAAAATCTGCATCAGCCTACATAAAGAACAGTTATTTGCATGTGCCGCTAAATGCCCACATGCAGGAGGAAGGTTGGCAGAGGGCTATATAGATGCATCGGGCAATATTGTTTGCCCGGTTCATCGCTACAAATTTAACCTGCACAATGGCCGTAACAGCAGTGGTGAGGGATATTACCTGCAAACTTATCCCGTTCAGGTGCGCCCCAATGGAGTATTTGTGGGCTTTGAAGAAAAAAATCTCTTTAATTGGTTGAAATAGTTTTGATA
>JBKJSJ010000428.1:0-4248 GCA_046595965.1 Ferruginibacter sp. | reverse complement strand
TGTAGGATCATGAATTTGAAAGAAGAATTCTAACAAGCTTCGGTATGAAATTGTTGAAGGATCAAACATAATTTCTATGGCTTCTGCATGAGTGCCATGATTGCGGTAGGTTGCATTAGGCACGTCGCCGCCTGTATAACCAACTACCGTTGAATGAATGCCAGGAAGATTGCTGATGAGTTCTTCTACACCCCAAAAACATCCACCGGCCAGGATCGCTTTTTCCATTTTTATAACTTTTTTGTTTGCAGCAAAGTTAGGTATTGATGGCGATGTATTTAATGTTCATTCTGCTACTGGCAGGGGCATAAGGCATTTTGTTTTTGTTTAATTTTTTTTACAATTTAACTAAAATTGTGCGCCGGTACATTTGCAAGTCTTTGCAGGAGGATTATAGAAGCTTACAGTTATACAAAACGGAATTTCATTTTAGGCCAATGTGTGGTGGCTGAAATCCAGTTTAGTATAAAAGAAAAAGAAATGCTTTTGTTGATAGTTTTTATTGTAAGGTTTATGTGCTTTAAGAAAAAGGTTATGGCGAGAATAATTGAATGCGTAAAATGATGATAGAAAAATCAAAATTCATTTGTTATATAATTAATTTATTAATAGTGATAATTATCCTTACATTCATACCTCCCTTATTTACCATAAACAAACTAGGATGCAATTAACGATCTCCAATCTCACCAAGACCTATCCCAATGGGGTGCAAGCCATAAAAGGAATTGACCTCGTAATAGACCAGGGCATGTTTGGCCTGCTGGGTCCCAATGGTGCAGGCAAGTCCTCACTCATGCGCACTATTGCTACTTTGCAGGAAGCCGATAGCGGAAGTATTTTCCTGGATGGGTTGGATGTATTAAAGGAGAAGGCAGCAGTGCGCAAGATATTAGGCTACCTGCCCCAGGAATTTGGTGTTTATCCCAAGATAAATTCTGAACTCATGCTGGATCATATTGCACAATTAAAAGGCATTGATAATTCAAAAGAAAGAAAGCAGGTTGTAGGAGCTTTGCTAAACAGGGTAAACCTTTATGCAGACCGCAAGAAAAACCTGGGCACATTTTCTGGAGGAATGAAACAACGCTTTGGCATAGCACAAGCTCTCATTGGGAACCCAAAACTCATCATTGTAGATGAACCTACCGCTGGCCTTGACCCCGCAGAGCGAAATCGTTTTTATAACCTGCTAAGCGAACTGGGAGAAAACACCATCGTAATTTTATCTACCCACATTGTAGAAGATGTAAGAACGCTGTGCAGCGATTTTGCCATCATCTGCCAGGGAGAACTCCTGCGCCACGATGATCCGGATGATGCCGTAAACAGCCTTGGGGGCACTATTTACAGTAAGTCTATCAACAAGGCCTCCATTGATGAATACCGTAACCAATACCAGGTTATTTCGGTTCAGATGAAAGGAGGAAATCTCAATATCCGCATCTACTCAGATACTGATCCCGGCAACGGTTTTGCGCCACAGGCCCCTGTGTTGGAAGATGTGTATTTCCACCAGATTTCCAGTAGAATGAATATCATTACGCTTTAATAATACCCACCTTAAAACAAGCAAATATGTTTTGGCAAATATTTTTATTTGAGCTAAAGTATCGCATTAAGCGGCCAGCTACATGGATATACTTTTTTGTATTTTTTTTAATCGGTTTTTTATCGGTAGGCACGGGATCTACCCCCGCTAGCGAAAAAGTATTTCATAATTCACCCTGGGTAATGGCAAGCGGAAATATATTGTTTAGTATGGTGGGCATGCTCATTTGCTCTGCCATTATGGGCGTGCCTCTTTACCGGGATATTGAACACCAGACAAGGAATTATTTTTATTCTTATCCCATTACAAAGGGCGGATATTTCTGGGGAAGATTTGGCGGTTCATTTTTATTTGTATTGTTGATTGGTTCAGGCTTTAGCTGGGGATGCCTGGCAGGAAGTGTGGTAGGTCCTGCACTTGGATGGGTAGTACCAGAACGCATCGGGCAGTATGGTTTATGGAATTATTTTCAGCCCTATTTTGTTTTTAGTATTGGGAATTTATTGCTGGCTTCTACTATATTTTTTGCATTGGTATCCCTTACCAGGAATGTGAAAGTGATTTATACCGCCAGTATTTTTTTATTGATTGGTTACCTGCTGGCCAATTTCCTCGTGGCAGATATAGAAAAAAGGGAATTGGTGAAATTACTGGATCCCTTTGCCCTCAATACTTTTCAGCTGGAAACGAGATTTTTTACGCCGGTTGAAAAAAATACACTGCTTACACCTATCTCAAACGTTATTATTCTCAACCGGCTTATATGGTTAGGCCTTGCCTCCGTTATAATTGGGTTTGCTTACTGGCGATTTAACTTTCAAAAATTCTTAGAGCCGGCGCATGGAAGGAAACGCAAATCAAAAAAAGAAAAAGAAGAGGAGGCGCCTGTGCTTATTAAAAACGTGCAGCAGGATTTTGGCAGTGGTCATACCAGGAAAGTATGGTGGAACCTTGTAAAGATTGAATTCCTGAACATTGTAAAGGATAATTATTTTTGGGCGATATTGGGTGGAGGAATAATTTTTTTGACGATAGACTTTTGGATCGGCAATACAAATTACAGTGTTGGAGACAGGCCGCTTACGGTATTCCTGATGGATTATAAAAATTATAATTACTCCTTGTTCATTTTTATTATCCTGTTGTTTTACACGGGTGAAGCAGTACACAGAGAAAGAAGTACAAGGTTCAATATCCTGAACGACGCATTCCCTGTGTCTAACACAGTTTTCTTCCTTTCCAAATTATCAGGGCTTTTTGGTATAGCTTTTTTATTAGTAAATATTCCTATTATAACTGGTGTGTTAGTGCAGACATTAAAAGGTTACACAAACTATAATTTTGGCGTATATTTTACAGAGATGTACCTGCTTACCCTGCCGGCTTACCTTCAGATGGTATTGCTGTGTTTTGCGGTTCATGCCATTATGAACAATAAGTTTGGTGGTTATGGTGTGGCTATGCTTATATGGGTAACTATGTTTTTATTAAGGTCTTTTGCCAGGATGGATTATAACCTTATATTTTATTTTTATACACCTGATTACAGGTGGAGTGACATGAATGGTATTGGTCATTTTTTAAAACCTCAAAACTGGTTTAATTTTTATTGGCTGATGTTGGGCTCGTTGCTTGCTACATTGTCATTTCTTTTTTACCAACGGGGAATTACAGGTGGTTTTAAAGAACGCTGGCGGGTAGCCATGCAGCGTTTTAACGGATGGCCCCGTGTGCTTACCACGATCTTTTTTGTAGCCTGGCTGGGCAGTGGTGCATTTATTTACTACAATGTAAGCTTTCTTAATAATTATTATACCGCTGCTGAAACCCGTAACCGCACTGCTTTATACGAAAAGTCTTTAAAGAAGTATGAAAACTTTCCTCAACCCAAAGTAACTGCCCTGTTATTGAATGCTGATATTTTTCCGGATGAAAGAAGGGTGCAGATATATGCAAAATTATTTTTAAAAAATAAATCAGCAGAGCCGGTAAATGCATTGCATTTATTGGCGGCGCAAAACGTAACATACAGTATTTTATATAATGGCAAAGCGCTGAGCTATACAAGCCCGTTAATATATCCCTATTCTGTTTTTAGTTTTTTTAAAAAAGGAAAAGATACGCTCAACTACCGCATATACAATTTGCCTGCTGCCATGCTACCGGGTGATACCGCTTTGCTTGAAGTAAACTCTTCTATTGCCAATCATGGATTTTTAAATAGTGGCTTTAGCAGGGAGATACTTAAGAATGGAACTTTCTATAGCGGTGGCCTGCCTTCCTTTGGCTACGACCAGCAGCGGGAACTGGAGAGTGATGAATACAGGAAAAAGAATGGCCTTGCTCCCAAAGAAGATGAGCTACCGCCACATGATAATGAAAAAGGCAGGAACAAAATGTTGTTCAATGATGATGCCGACCTCATACATTTTGAGGCAGTGGTAAGTACAACAGCAGACCAGATTGCCATAGCGCCGGGTTACCTGCAAAAGACATGGGAAGAAAAAGGGCGCAAGTATTTTTCTTATGTGCAGGACACACCGATAGATCTTTTTTTTAGTGTGGTGTCAGCAAAATATGAAGTGTTAAGAGATGCTATAACCATTAGTGATGGCAGTAAAATAAATATTGAAATCTATTACGACAAACAACACCCTTTTAACCTGGACCGTTTTGTAGCTGCTTACAAAGATGGA
>JBKJSJ010000259.1:0-5373 GCA_046595965.1 Ferruginibacter sp. | reverse complement strand
TTTTTATATGCAAAAAACTGTCGGTATAATTTTTGGCAGCAGCATAAATAAAGGGTTCCCAGTTTAAGGATTTGTAAAAAACAAAATCCTTATCAGCAGCACTTTTTGTGCGCTGGGAAAATACATAATAGTGTGGCCCTTTTATGATGTAAGCTGCATGAACATAGTCGCCGTTTTTTAATTTTTCCTTTACTATCAGTGCCGGGTAGCCGCTAATGCGGGTGGCATGGCGGCTTATTTGTTTATCAAAAAATGCGGCACTTCTAAAAGATGTTTCTATCAGTGCCAGGTCAATACTGTCTGCCCCCAGGAAATTATAATTGTACAACGATTTTTTTAAAATCATGTAAGCATCGCCGGTGTTTTTGTCAGTGGCTTCGTACTCCCATCGTTCTTCTTGCACACCGTTAAAATACTGGTGAGGTTCCTGTGGTAATTGGATACCAAAGCCACCCTGGCCTGTTTTAAAATAAATGGATGCTTCATTATTTTCTTTTAATTGTATAGAGGAAAAAAAACGCTCTCCTTCTTCTCCCTTTACATAATCATTTTTGCCACTCATTTTAAAAATGATGACTTCATATACTGAAATAAAAATTTGATAGCGTTGTATATCGCCCCGCCGGGTACGGTTTACAATATCGTAACCAGCATACCCATTTTTATAAATTAATTTTTTAGATAATATTTTGCCAGGAATATTTTCATAAAGCAGGCTATCTATTTTTTTACTGATATCCAAAGCAGACAGGTGCATAAAGGATGCGTAAGTTTTTACACGGGTTACCATATAGTAAGCACCATTGCTCATATCGGCATATTGAATACGGTTTAGCTCCTGAAAATTATTTTTTAAGGCATACAAAGGGCCGGGCACTTCTACAGTAAACATTTTGTCTACTGCCTGCTGTCTTTTAAAATTTACTTTTACTTTAAGCAGGTTGATGGCATCTTTTTGTGCAGCATCCCTGTCTGCCATTTTCACAGCTCTAAGCTTATATCCTTTTTGCCTCAGCAGTTCTATCACTCCCCTGTTGCCAGGCAGGTGTGCTGCACCTACCCCGGCAAAAAGAGATTTAGTTTGCAGAATGCTGTCTATAGCATCGGCCTGAATTTGATTGCGGCGGTATAAAAATTTTTCCCTGAATGCCACCGACTTTTCCATTTTATTATCCAGGGAGTCCATCAGGTCCAGGTCTCCATTGCGGTAGGCCTGCTGCAATTTTTGTATAAGGCTGCTTACAGTTTCGCCATCCAGGTCTATTTCTTTTTTCTTTTTTTCGAGCCCCATATCCTGGTAAGCCTCCAGCACCAGTTTTTCCGACTGATAATAATCCTCTACTCCTGCGGCAGATTTGCCCAGTTTTCTTCCAGTTTGAAAAATATACAGATCCAGGAAAGTATCTTCTTCAAATTCGTCTTTGGCTTTATAGGAGCGGTATAGTAAACTGTTTACTACGGGAGGTTCAGTGCTCAAAGCTGCATTTAACTGTTCTTCATAAGGCTTAATTTTAAAACTATTTTCTGTGAGAAAATCATTACCGGCTGGTTGAGAAAAAGTAGATAAATTTTCATTGAGCCCTGCCAGGCGCACCATTTGTGCCTGCCATAAATCGGGGTTTAGTTCCAGTGCCACAGCATCTACCTGTTTTAAAGCAAAATAAAAAGAATCGCTGAGGTGAAAAGCAAGCTTGCTGCTCACATGCATGGTACCAAAAACATAGGAAGGTCTGGCAAGCCCATTGCCACTAATTTCCCAGAGCAAACCCTGGTATTTTTTAAGAGATGCCTGCGCTGCTAACTGCTGGTAAGGGAATGAAAGAAGGATAATAAAAACCAATACCCGTTTAAAATACATCATAATTTTATAGGACTGAATGCCACTTCATAAAGTTGCACTTATAAATACAATAATCAAAAAATTGATTGTTAATTGACCCCGAACAAATTTATTCCTTTGCCCGGCAGGCCTGTAACACTTGTTTGTTGATTAAAATGCAATTTTAATTTCCTGGGGTTTTAAGCGTTACTACAAGGTATTTGGGGACTATAAATAAATTTGAAAATTTAATACGGGTAAAATATATTAGCTTTGCCCACTTTAAAATCATGCCGTAACATGATATATGCCTTAGCAATAAAAGGCTTTCTATCTTAGCACCAATGTACAGTGCCCGGCATGTGATAAAAAAAATAAATTTAAATTATTACATGCATCTTTCTTAAAACGCTTTCTTAAAAAAGTTTTTCCGGCAGATACATTCCACCAAAAACAATAAATACTTCCTGATGAAATTATCTCAATTCAGATTTGATTTACCCCTTAACCTCATTGCCCAGCACCCTACAAAAAAACGTGAAGAGAGCCGCATGATGGTCATTAACCGCAAAACCGGTGATATAGAAAACCGCACTTTCCGTGACATCATGGAATATTTTGACGATAAAGATGTGTTTGTGGTAAACAACACCAAGGTTTTTCCGGCCCGTATGTATGGACGCAAAGAAAAAACCGGTGCTAAGATAGAAGTGTTTTTGCTGAGAGAACTGAACAAGACCAATAAACTATGGGATGTAATAGTTGACCCTGCCCGTAAGATTCGTGTAGGCAATAAATTATATTTTGGCGAAAACGATGAACTGGTAGCAGAAGTAATAGACAATACTACCAGCCGTGGACGTACAATTCGTTTTCTTTGGGATGGTACCGACCTGGAGTTTCGCCAAATGCTGGACATACTGGGAGAAACTCCCCTACCTAAGTATATTAAGCGCAAGCCGGAGGAAGAAGATAAAGAACGCTATCAAACCGTGTATGCCAAGCATGAAGGAGCCGTGGCTGCGCCTACTGCTGGCCTCCACTTTAGCAAAGAGCTTATAAAAAGATTAGAAATACAGGGCGTTCGTTTTGCCGAAGTAACGCTGCACACAGGCCTGGGCACTTTTCGCCCCATTGAAGTAGAAGACCTGAGCAAACATAAGATGGATGCTGAATATTACAATATTGACGAAACTGCCTGTGCCATTGTAAACAAAGCTAAAGAAGGCGGGCAGCGTATTTGCTCTATTGGTACTACTACCATGCGGGCTATGGAAACATCTTACACTGCACAAAAATTATTAAAACCAAGCGAAGGTTGGACTAACCATTTTATTCATCCTCCCTATAACTTTAATATTGCCGATGCACTGGTAACCAATTTTCACCTGCCAAAAACAAGCTTATTGATTATGGCCTGTGCATTTGCAGGATACGAACTGATGATGGAAGCTTATAAAAAAGCCATTAAGGATAAGTATCGTTTTTTTAGTTATGGAGATTCTATGCTGATTATTTAAGGATATTATTTTGAAACAAAAAAGCTCCCTGTAATGGGAGTTTTTTTGTGCTCAATAATTAAAATATTGTTACTATTATTTTTTTATTGCGGCTGTTGTTCCTTTTAGATATTTATCTAAAAACTCCAATATTTTTTTAGCTGTATTTATTTCATTTTCTTTTTTAATAAACCCGTGCCCTTCGTTGGCATAAGTGATATATTCTACCGGCACATTGTTCTTTTTTACCCCTGCAACAATTTCTTCGCTTTCTACCGGCAAAACCCTTACATCGTTCATGCCCTGGAAAACCAGTAAGGGTTTATTTATTTTTTGATAATTATATAAGGGTGAAATATTTTTTAATCTAACAGAATCAATTGTATTAGGATCGCCTAATTCATCATACAATGCTCTTTTAAATGCTTCCCAATAAGGCGGTATGCTTCTTAATGTACGCAACCAATTAGCTACTCCAAATAGATCTACGCCCACTTTAAACTCTTCTGGATGAAATGCCAATGCACCCAATACCATGCAACCACCATAACTACCGCCCATGATACCTATTTTGGCAGTATCAATATATTCCTGCTCCTGCAGCCATTTTTTTGCCCAGATACAATCTTTTAAATCTCCATTGCTATGATCTTTATTATCCAGTTTATAAAATGTTTTGCCATACCCGCTGCTTCCCCGGTTGTTTACTGCCAGCACTGCATAGCCATGATTTACCAGGTATTGTGTTTCGTTGGAGAAACCAATTCTTGACTGACCTCCTGGTCCGCCATGAATGTCCAGAATGGCCGGCACTTTGTTGTCTTTAGATGCATTGAGTGGTTTATAATAAATAGCAGGAATTTCCTTTCCGTCAAAAGATTTAAAACGGATTACTTCTGCACTTACCAAATCGCTTACATCTACTTCTCTATTCAATGTTTGGGTAAGCTGTTTCAGTGTTTTTGTTTCAAAATTATAAGTATAAATATTTTCGGGGCTACGGCTGCCACCTACTGAAAGCATCATATTTTTTTCTGAAGAAGAAATGGATACCCCTTTAATATCTGCATCTTTTATGGCTGGAAATTCAACCGGCTGATTGCTTGCATGATCAAATAACATTACTTTATTTTTACCATCTTCATTAATAAAAATAGTATGGTATTTTTCATTTTCACTCAGGCTCATACCTGCTACATCCCAGTTGCTGCTGAATAATTTATTTGATTTTCCTGTACTGATATTATATTTTACCAGGTAAGAAAATTCTTCACCATCGTTGGTAATATAAAAAAGAATACTGTCGTTTTTCTCGAAAGCCGCCGCATTCCAGGTAGCTTCATTATTGTTACTAAGCCGGAGATTTGTTTTGCTAATCCGATCGTATAAATACAATTCATTTTTATCGGTAGTAATACTTTTTGTAAGGGTGATGTAGCGTTCAGACTTACTGATAACACCGGGGTTATAGCCCGAATCATTTTTATAAAACAACTCAAAGTTCCACTGGGCAGTATCTCCTTTCCATATATCAAAATATTGTGGATTCCTGCGGTTGGAGTTTACGTACATCGCTTTCTTATCATCGCTCCACCCGGACATTCCATTGGTACTTCCTGGCCAGGGTGTAATATCTTTTGAAGAACTATCGCCTGGAGACTGCAGATAGATATGACTGTTTTCATCACCTCCCTTATCGGCACTATAAAAATATTTATTTGTGCCTGGCAAAAAATCTATGGCAAAAAATGATTCTTTTACAGAATGGGTGAGTGGTTGCAAAACAGTATCAGCAATTCCCAATTCATATAAATTATAGATGCCTGTAGTATTGGCGTTCACCAGTATTTTTGATTCATCACTATTAAAAGCGGCTCCAAAAATACTTTTGTTGTTGAAGAGTTGCTCTGCGGTGTATTGCTTTGGTTCTTTAAGAGGTGCTTGTTTGGTATCACAACCTGCCATTACCAAAATGAGTGCAATCATTGAAAAAAATATTTTTTGCATAGTTTAGTTTTTTGTTGGGTTAAGATAATATTTGTTTTTGATATACAT
>JBKJSJ010000296.1:0-21190 GCA_046595965.1 Ferruginibacter sp. | reverse complement strand
GCCACTTGCTTATGGCAGGCATTTCCCGAAGAAAATAACATGGGCATTATCAGTGCCCTGCAGCAATCGGCCAATAAATCTGCTGCACCCGACGACAGGGTAGGTTATGGAATACCGGATATGAAAAAAGCATTTGTTATATTATTAAAAAGATTTTATAGCCAGCGGATAAAACAAGCTGGTTGCAATACTCTCATTAACTGGACTGCTAAAAACAGCAGCAATATGAATTTTGTAGTGGAAAGAAAATTACCCACCGATGCAGATTTTGTAGCCATTCATACTGTAAGCGGAACGGGCACTTTTGCCAATGGTTCGTTTAGTTTTTCGGATGATCTTTCTGCTTTGCCTACGCCCATTAATATGAGCTATCGCATAAAAATGAATATAGATACCGATACCAGTGTTTATTTTAATACAGTAAACATTACACATCTGAATGCCTGTGTTACTTATACTTTTACAGGCAATGGCAACTGGAGCCTGGCTGCAAACTGGGCATCAGGAATTATTCCTCCTGCCGTGCTTGCTGCCGGAAGTACCATCCTCATTAATCCTGCTGTAAACGACGAATGCATACTTGATATCACCCAGCAGGTATTGCCCGGTGGATATTTTGTTGTAAGCCCCGGAAAAAAATTACTCATTCCCGGAAACCTACTTATTCAATAATGTTTTTTTTAAATACTGTTACAAATAATGTATCGGCCTTTTCCTGGTAACCTTTTAGATATTTCATTTGCAGTAACTCAAGAGAAAATTCTTTTTGCAGGTAAGCAGTTACTTCTTCATTTTCTTTTTTAAACACTGAACAAGTAATGTAAAAAAACAATCCCCCTATCTGCAAATGTTGCAATGCATTACTGCTTATTTTTTTTTGAAGTGCAGCATACTCTTTTATTTTTTCTTTTTTAAAATATGCCAGTTGTTCGGGAGTGCGGCTCCAGGTGCCACTGCCCGTGCAGGGCACATCGCAGATGATGATAGAGAACAAATCTTTAAAATCTTCACCCGTTTTTTTGCTGAGGTCTGCAGTAAAACTATGGCAGATTTCTACCCTGGCCTCCTGTAATCTTTTCTTTAAATTTAAAAGAATATTTTCCCGAATATCCGATACAGTTAGTTTTATTTTTCCCGAAAGTATATCATAGAGTAAAATTGATTTTCCACCACTGGCTGCACAGCAATCCCATACAGCTATTTTTTCTTTAGTGCCTGCAAAAATATTTTCTTTATTCAGCCAGTTAAATACCTGCTGAGAATTTATATCCTGCACCACTGCTTCTTTGTTGATAGCTATCACAGATTTTAGCGAAGTACTGTTTTGCAGAATTATACAATCCTGCTCTGCAACAGAATAATCAATACCTGCTGCTGCTAATTTAGAAAAAACAGTTTGCTTTTTTCCCGGCCTTATTCTAAGAAACAGGTTTGGCTGCTGCAGTATTGACAATGCAAATAGCCCTTTATCAATGTGTTCGGAGAGTTCATCTGTAAAAGGAAAAATAGATAATGCATTCAACTCTAACAACTGAAGCTTTTCGGTTGTTTTTTTGTTGTATAGATCATTTAATTCCGGTGCAAGCGCAGCAAGTACAGGATTACTTTTATTACTGCATAAAAACAAAGCATTCAAAATTTTTTGTTCCATGCTTTCATCAGCAAATAAATGACTTGTTCTCAGGTAAGCAAAACAATTTTCTGCTACTGATCTTCTGTCGGTGGAGCCCAGTTTTTTATTAGCAGAAAAATATTTTTTAAGCTGAATAGAAAATGGCTGAAGACCATTATAGGACTGTAATATTTTTTGTGCCGAAATAATATAAGAATAAAATCTGCTCATAAAAAAATCCCGCAGGAGCGGGACCTATCTTTCAATTAATAATTTTTAAAGCTCCAGCAAAGCATCCACCGGGTCTTTGCCAAATAACAACAAAGCAGGATTTTCCAGCAATTGTTTTACCCTTACCAGAAAACCAACCGATTCTCTACCATCTATAATTCTATGATCGTAGCTAAGTGCTACGTACATCATGGGTTTAATGACCACCTGGCCATTAACTGCCATGGGTCTTTCCAAAATATTGTGCATTCCCAATATGGCACTCTGCGGAATATTAATGATGGGTGTGCTCATCATAGAACCAAAAATACCCCCATTGGTAATAGTGAAAGTTCCGCCAGTCATTTCTTCTATAGTAAGTTTATTATTCTTTGCTTTGGTAGCAAGGTCTATTACGGCTGCTTCTACCTGTGCCATACTCAGGCTTTCGGCATTGCGTATAACCGGCACCACCAAACCCTTGGGAGCACTAACGGCTATAGATATATCGCAGTATTCATGAAAGAGAATGTTTTCTCCATCCATGTAAGCATTTACGGTAGGAAATTCCTGTAGGGCAAAGCAGCATGCTTTGGTAAAAAAACTCATGAAGCCAAGACCTACTCCATGTTGCTCTTTAAATTTGTCTTTGTATTTTTTCCTAATCTCCATTATTGGCCCCATATCTACTTCATTAAAAGTAGTGAGCATGGCTGTAGTATTTTTTGCTTCTACCAATCTGCGGCTGATGGTTTTGCGCAAGTTGCTCATTTTTTCGGGACGTTCTTGCCGGCTAAAAGATGTGCTGCCAGATTTTCTGCCGGGATTGCCAAGCATTTCCATTACATCCTGCTTTACAATTTTTCCGTTGCTACCTGTCGGAATAATTTGTTTGCTATCAACTTTTTTATCGGCAATAATGGCTGCAGCTACTGGAGTAGCTTTTATCTCAGCAGCATTTGTGGCGGGAGCTATTTCTTCTTTTACCGGCACTGCTACCTTTTCCTGTGCCGGTTCTTCTTTTACTGCGGCAACCGCAGCTTCAGGCTTAGCAGCATCTATATCTATACTGCAAACAATATCACCAATTGCCAGGGTATATCCTTCTTTAGCTATTTGTTTTACTGTGCCGGCTTGTTCTGCATTTATTTCAAAAGTAGCTTTTTCACTTTCCAATTCTGCTATCACTTCGTCTCTCTCTACCCAGTCTCCGTCGCTTTTAAGCCATTTCACAAGGGTTACTTCGCTGATGCTCTCTCCAACTGCAGGAACTTTTATTTCTAAAGCCATTAAATATTTATTTTTTGTTGGGCAAATTTCGGGTAAAAATGCAGATGATAAAATATTTATTCTGCCTGAATAAAAAATAACCCAAAAGTGGTATGTGTATTCTTAAAATAATGTATATTTTTATACGGCATTAAAGCTTAGTATTTTAAATTACATATAATTTTTACCGAATACTAACTGAAAAGCACACTCTGATAAATTGGATATAAGAAACCATGTGTAGGAATATATCTTTACGATACTGTTAAAACAAAAATTTATGTTACTCAAAAAAATGAAATTTATTCTGGCAGCTTTGGTATTAACCGGCTTTGGCAGCCAGGCTCAGTTAATCATTCAAAGCGGAGCTACATTTACAATGCAGACGGGTGCACAGGTTACCGTTCAGGGTAATATAGACAATGCCGGTTCACTAAGCAACGATGGTGTTTTAAAAGTTCAGGGCAATTATGTAAACACGGGAACTTACACAGGTTTGTCCAGCACAGGACTGCTTGAATTTTTTGGAAACGGAAATTCCGATTTAACTCCAGGAAGTTCTACGATCGCCAATATTACTATTAATAAAACTGGTGTGGCTGATATTGTAAAATTGCTTGCTTCTGCCATTGTAACTAATTCGTATACTCATACAAACGGTGTGTTCACTACCGATCCCATAACAAATCCTACTTTTACCCTCAGCTCTCCGGTAGCTGCTGTTTATAGTTTTGCTGCAGGAAAAGAAATAATAGGTTCGGTAAAAAGAACAGGTTTTACGGCTGGAGTTGCCCATATTTTTAACCAACCCAATATGTTGGTTACTACCAATGGGGGAACTACCCCCACAGATCTTACCGTTACTATGATTCCGCAAACTGCAGGTGGAGACCCAACACAAGCAGAAAGGGAAGTAAAAAGAAAATTTTCATTTGCGCAAACTGGAGGATCGGGCTTTACCACTGAAGTACGATACCCCTATATTTCTTCAGAATTAAATACGAATACCGAAGCAAACCTGGTACCCTGGAGATTGGCAGCGGCAGAATGGAATGCAAGATTAACTCCCGTAACAAGAGATGTGTCCAATGATTTTGTAAATACAACAGGAATTGCGGCGGCAGAATTAATACAGGAGTGGAAACTGGCAGATCCTAATTATACAATGAATGTTACTGCAAATTTAAGAGGTCCCTGGAATGGAGTAAGTGCAATGAATACAACTATAAATACTGCTGGAATTATTCCATTAACACAACCCTATAATACTACACCTTTCAATTACACAGGCATAGAATCAGTTGGTGCCATTCCGGCAAATGTGGTTGACTGGGTTCTGGTTGAACACCGCAAACCTGCATCTGGCTTGCCTGCAGATGCTTTAGTTGCGACTATCACGGGAAGAGAAGCGGGTTTTCTTTTAAGTAACGGAACGATAGTTGAACTGGATGGAATAACTCCTATATCTGTTCCCATAACAAAACAGGGAACCAGCTTTATTGTTATAAGGCATAGAAATCATTTGGGAGTAATCAGTAATCCTCTAGCTTCCAATGCGGCGGGTACTTTTAGCAATGATTATACCAACCTCGCTAATTCATACAAGCCAGCAGGGGCTTCATCCGATCCTGTTGTTTTACTGGCGGGTGCTGGTGGCAAATATGGTTTATGGGGAGGTGATGCTAATAAAAATGGAGCCATCAATGCCACAGATGTATCGGCAATAAAAAATGCGATTGCTGGTTCGTTAACTGGATACCAATTTTCTGATGTTAACTTAACAAATACTATAAACGCTACAGACGTATCATTAACAAAATTGAGTATCTCTCTTTCTGGTACTGGAAGTGGAACAACCTCACTAACAGGTAATATTTCTAATAAAAAAATAAAAACAAATATTCCGGACCCAATCATTGAGGATTAAATCACAGAATAATAATTGAATCATTAGCGTCCTAAAGACAATAATAATAGTTCTTTGAATATATTGATATTAAAGCGTTTCAGCTGATTTTAGTGTTCAAACGATTTCAATTTACTCTGGATAAATTGGGAGATGAATACAGGTAAATATGTTTTTTCTCAGATTGTGTCATTTTTGGATCCAAATGATTTTAAAAAGTGTGTAGAACGATACCGTGGTGATTACAAGGTAAAAGATTTTACTTGTTGGAATCAGCTTTTGTGTATGATGTTTGGCCAATTATCAAATAGAGAAAGTTTAAGTGATTTGGTTTTATGCTTGCAAACACAAAAGAGTAAAGGTTATCATTTAGGTATTGGTAATAGCATTTCAAAATCTAACCTGGCTTATGCTAATGAAAAAAGAGACTGGCAGGTCTTTGCTGATTTTGCTTATTTACTTATAGCAGAAACAAGAAAGAGTATCATGCCAGATGAAGTATTTACAGACTTCAGGAATAATCCGATTTATGCTATTGACACTACAACTATTGATCTTTGTTTAGAAGTATTCTGGTGGGCAAAATTTAGAAAACATAAAGCTGCTATTAAATTGCACACTGTGTTAGATATAAAGACAGAAATCCCTTGCTACATCCATATTACAGACGGAAAAGTGCATGAGGTAAATGTGTTAGATACTATTAATTTTGAAACCGATGGGTTTTATGTGATGGACAGAGGGTTTGTAGATTATCAAAGACTATATACCATTCATAAGCAACAAGCTTACTTTATCACAAGAGCTAAAACTAACATGAAATGCCGAAGAATCTACTCTGCTAAAGTTGATAAAACAACAGGTGTGTTATATGACCAAACAATACAACTTGTAAACTATTATGCTTCCAGAGAATATCCTGAAAAATTACGCAGAATAAAATATCTTGATAAAGAAAGTAATAAACAATTTATTTTCCTTACAAATAATTTTGCTTTGTCCGCATTACAAGTAGCAATGCTATATCACTACAGATGGAAAATAGAATTGTTCTTTAAATGGATAAAACAACATTTAAAAGTGAAGTCGTTTTGGGGGCATTCAGAAAATGCAGTAAAAGTTCAAATCTATGTTGCAATCATAACCTTTGTAACGGTAGCATTGGTAAAGCAAAAGCTAAAAACACCATTAACACAGTATCAAATATTACAAATATTGAGTTTAACCTTACTTAACAAAACCCCCCTAAATCAACTGTTTCAAGATGCATTAATACAATATGTCAAAGAACCAAATCATAATCAATTGAAAATGTTATAACTAAGTTAGGACGCTAATGTAATTGAATAATAAATTAAAAAGGATTTATGAAAACCTATTTTACAAAATTCGCTCTCACATTTTTTGTATTTTTTATTACAGGTATGGCTAATGTAATGTTAGGCCAGGTTGTTGAATGGAGACTTATTAATCCTGCTTATAATTCAACTGATCCGGATGCTGCAGGGCCTGCAACGGGTTCAGTTAGCTTTACTTTACAAATACATACAGTTAGTGGTACCATATCTAACGTAAATGCCATTTCTACAGGGTTTAGTTACCAGTCAGCTTTAGCAATGATACCCATAGCCCCAGCTTGTGCAACGGTAAGTAATCCAGCGAATATTATTGTTTCTCCTTTTTTTGTAGCTGGAGGTTTTGCTTACACCACCGTATTTCAATGTGGTATATTTAATCAAACTGCAGGTGGTCAGAATTTTGACAGAAGAGCTGTGGGCACAATGGATGGAACTGCGGTTACTTTAACTACTACCTGGCAGGATATGTTTACTGTAACCTTATGGACTCTGGGATCTTCATTTCCAAATGGAGGGTATGTTGTAATAAATTCTGGAGCAGGCGGTTCACCAGGCGAGTTTACTACTTACGCAGTTGCTGATGCAGCAGCAAATGAATATGTTGCAAACTCTCTAACTTTTACTACTCCTTTAGCATTAGGCGCTGCTGTTCCTGTTCTCTTTACAAAATTTGAAACTAAGTGTAATGGCAATGGTACGCTTATTACATGGGCAACTGCCCAGGAATCTAACAGTAGTCATTTTGAAATTGAAAAAAGTAGCAATGGCTCTGCTGATTGGATATCTATAGCCAATATATCAGCAGCAGGAAACAGTTCTACAGATAAAAATTATCAACAGATTGATCTAAATGGAGGATCAGCATTTTACCGGATTAAGCAGGTGGATAAAGACGGACAGTTTATGTATACTGGCATTGAAAGAACTAATTGCGAAGTAAAAAATATTACCTGCGTAATTTATCCCGTACCTGCAAGAGACGTTTTAAATGTGGTGATAAAATCTGATAGAGTTCTAAATACAAATCTTATGCTTTTTGAATCTACAGGAAAACTGGTAAGAAAAGTAAATGTGTATGTATTAAACGGTAACAATAATTATAAAATTAATACCATTGGTTTATCTGATGGAGAATACATTCTTAAAAGCAGTAATCCTTCATTAATCATAAATAAAGCATTTACGGTAGTACATTAAAATCTGTGTTAAAAAATTACTTCTTTATACAACAAATGCTCCCGCCATCTGGCCGGAGCATTTTATTTTATCTGAATCTTAAATGGTATACTTTTTTGATTGGTTAAAAAAAGAGCTGCATAAAAAATGCAGCTCTCAAAATAAATTTAATAATAAAAAAACTTTCAGGCACCCAGGTAACTTCTCAACAATTTACACCTGGAAGCTGTTCTTAGCTTTGTTATGGCTTTATCTTTTATCTGTCTCACTCTTTCCCTGGTCAAACAAAATCTTTCTCCAATATCTTCCAGGCTTAAAGGATGATCTATTCCTAACCCAAAGAAATAACGGATAACTTCTTTTTGTCTTTCTGTAAGCGTGCTAAGGGAACGTTCTATTTCGGTATGTAGCGAAGCTCTTATTACCAGATCATCATCTGTGCCACTTGCATTATGATTTACCAATACATCCATCAAAGTACCATCTTCCCCATCTGCAAGGGGCTGATCCATGCTTACATGCCTGGCAGCTACACCAAGTGTGGCAGCTACTTCATCAGGATCTATATCCAGCAAAAATCCCAGTTCTTCCGGAGTGGGTTCTCTTTCAAATTCCTGCTCCAGTTGAGAATAAGCTTTGCTAATCCTGTTGGTAAGTCCAACTTTATTTAGTGGCAAACGAACTATTCTTGATTGTTCTGCAAGAGCTTGCAGGATACTTTGGCGTATCCACCATACTGCATAAGAAATAAATTTAAAACCCCTGGTTTCATCAAACCGTTGTGCCGCTTTTATTAAACCAAGATTTCCTTCGTTTATAAGATCGGGCAGGGTCAAACCCTGGTTTTGGTATTGTTTGGCTACAGAAACCACAAACCTTAAATTGGCTTTAGTTAATTTTTCCAATGCAGCCTGGTCACCTTTTTTTATTAGTACGGCTAGTTTTACTTCTTCTTCCGGGGTAATTAATTCGACTTTCCCAATTTCCTGCAAATATTTTTCTAAACTCTGGCTCTCTCTATTGGTAATTGATTTGGTTATTTTGAGCTGACGCATACTCATGTTCGGGTATTTTAAGTGGTTAATTGTTATTAATAGGCAAAAACGGAGTCTGTTTAAGTTATGTTAATTATAAACGTAATTTAATCTAAATATGTTATGTTTCAAAAAAAATAATATTAATTATCTGTAATATGAAAATAACCAAATTATGTCCTTATTTATCCTAAAAACCTGCGTATTTGAAAAAATTAAAAAAATAAATTTTGCCACGTTAATTATTTTTCTATAATTGCAGGTTACAAGTATCTACTAAAAAATTATAATGAGTAAAAAAATTTTATATACACTTGAATACCCAGTAAGATGTTCTCCCGGTATTTTATTTGAATTTTTAAGCACGCCCGCAGGTCTTCAGGAATGGTTTGCAGACAAAGTTGATGAGCGGGATGGTGTTTTTACCTTTGGGTGGAATGGTACAGAAGACAAAGCTGATCTGTTAGATAAAGAAGATCCAAAATTTATCCGCTTTCATTGGACACATACTGCCAAAGGTGAATATTTTGAATTCTCGATAGATAAATCAGAAGTTACCAATCAAACAATATTGATAATAAAAGATTTTGCAGAAAAAAAAGATATCAAGGATCAAAGCCAGTTATGGGAATATCAGGTAAAGGAATTGTTTCACCGGGTAGGTAGCTAATCTATTAGAAGGCTGGCCATTTTATTATAAGCCAGATTTAGCATAGCCGTCATATTATTCCAATCTTTTAAATCTATTTTAAGTGCCATTTTTATAAAAGGTGACTGTGGCCAAATTATGCAGTTGTCTTTTACATTTAATTCATTTGCATTAATGTAATTATCGGCTTCAAAATGGTGCTGCCATTGATCTTCATTAATACAGACAAAAAATTCTGAAGTATCTTTTTGTAAATTTTCTAAAACTATTTGCTGCAGATTATTTTTATAAATTCCAGAGAGCTGCAGGGTAACACTTACAAAATTTCCCCACAAGAACATAGTGCGAATTGCAAAAATATTTTCTTTATCAAATACCGCAGGATAGTCCAGTATTACATAGGGCATAGATCGGTAATTTTCACCCCTGGTTATTTTAGGAACGGCTGCAGCAATGCGGGAAAAACGGGCAAGACCAGTATTTTTAAATTGATGGGTTATCTCTCCTACCTGCTCATTAAATAGATGATAAACTGTGCCGATGATGCGCTGTTTAGTTAAAACCCATTTGGTATCTTTTACAATCTGCAGTTCCACATCAGAAAGCATTAATTTTGTTTTATCAGACATATTGAAAAGTTAAGCTTTTAATTTTTTAAAAAACATTCATCTCTTTTCATGATAAAAAAATTAGACGCACTAATATTAAAGTCTTTCATAGGCCCTTTCATTGTCACATTTTTTGTTTCATTATTTATGCTGATAATGCAAAATTTGTGGAAATACATTGACGATCTGGTGGGAAAAGGGCTTGACTTTTTAACCATTGGACAATTTCTCTGGTATGCCAGTGCCACTTTACTTACTTTGGCTATGCCTATTGCCATACTCATTTCTTCCATCATGACTTTTGGAAACCTGGGAGAAAGTTTTGAACTGGTAGCAATTAAATCTGCAGGTATTTCGCTGCTTAGGTTTATGCGGCCGCTCATTTGGTTTTCGGTATTATTATGTGGCATTACTTTTATGTTTGCCAATTATGTTATTCCTTATGCCTACCTAAAATTTACCACCCTGTACAATGATATTTATTATAAAAAACCTGCCTTCGAATTAAAAGAAGGGGTATTCTTTACTCATATACCAGGTTATGCAATTAAGGTAGGGAAAAAAGACAGCGATGGTAAAACCATACACAATGTACTTATTTATGAACAGGGCAATTTACTGCAGGATAATTGCATTGTAGCAGAAAAAGGAATTATGCAGATTTCTGAGGATAAAAATTTCCTGGAGTTTAATCTTGAAAATGGTTACCGCTACCAGGAACGTGGAAATGCAACCGACAGTGCTACAGAATTTATAAGACTGGGCTTTAAAGAATTTAAAAAATTATTTGACCTGAGTGTTTTACAGAAACAAAATACCAACGATAGTATTTTTAAGAATAATCAAAAAATGCTCAGTGCCCGGCAGTTGAATAAAAATATTGATTCGCTCAAATTACTGGATGACAGCCTTAATAAAAAAATGTTTACCAACCTAAGGTCGTACCTGCATTTTACCAACATAAACGACAGTGTATTAAAAAAAATGGGCAAAGTACCAACACCTAAAACAAGGAGGTTATTAGTACCAGATTCTCTTAACAGGGTTGTTGAAGACAGAGCCATGAGCCTGGCCGGTGATCTTAAAAATGCCATTCAATTTAATGGGTTCGACAGGGAAGGAAGAGAAAAAAATCTGCTCTATCATAAAATAGAATGGCAAAGGAAATTTTCTTTTTCTATGGCTTGCCTGGTACTTTTTTTTATAGGCGCTCCTCTGGGTTCTATTATCCGAAAAGGAGGAATGGGTATGCCGCTGGTGGTAGCTATTATTTTCTTTCTTATCTTTCACCTGCTGAATATGTTTGGAGAAAAATTTGTGAAAGAAGGAATTATGAACCCGTTTATGGGAATGTGGCTGGCAGTAATTGTACTCATTCCCATTGGTGTGTTTCTTACTTACAAAGCAATGCACGATTCTCAACTTTTCAGCAAGGAATTTTATTACCGCACTTACAAAAAAATTAAACCCTTTATCAGCAGTCTCAAAAAAAAGCAACTTTAACCAATAAAATTTAGATTATGAAAAATTTAAATGAAAACAGCAGAAGGAAATTTATTAAAAATACTACGTTGAGCACCGCTTCCATCACTTTAGGTTTATCTACCTTGAGCGGTTTGCTTGCATCCTGTGGTACCACAAAAAAAATAATAAGCCCTTCTTTTTCTACAGGGTTCAATCAGCAACCGCTTCCTTATAATTATGACTCCCTGGAAGATGTAATAGATGCAAAAACAATGGAGATACATTACAGCAAACATGCTGCTGCATACAGCAAGGCCTTAAAAGAAGCAGTGGCTGCAGAAGGACTTCAAAACGAAACATCCGTAGAAAATATTTTACCCAGGATTTCAAAATTTTCGGCAAAGATGAGGAACAACGCCGGTGGGCATTATAATCATGAAATGTTCTGGCAATGTATGCGGCCAAAAAATACAGACAATAAACCAACCGGCAAATTATTAGCCGCAATAGAAAAAGAATTTATTTCATTTGATGTACTTAAAAAACAGGTAAGTGATGCAGGCTTGCAAAGATTTGGAAGCGGCTGGGCATGGCTTTATTTAAATGCCGAAAAAAAACTTATGGTGGGCAGTACTCCCAATCAGGATAATCCTTTGATGGATATAAGTCCGGTAAAAGGATTTCCAATTCTTGGATTAGATGTTTGGGAACACGCTTATTATTTAAAGTATCAAAACAAACGGGTTGATTATATCAGCAACTGGTGGTTGGTAGTAAACTGGGATTATGTACAAAAACGTTATGAAGCTGTTTTATAAAAAATCTACTTTTTATTTATTATTAACCGGCACTGCCATCATGATGATTGTGATGTTTTGTTCGGGTCATCTATTAAATACAACACAAACTCCAAGGGGTATTATTTGCCTGGAACTTGCCAATACGCATCAAAAAGTGCAGCACACTTTAGCTGCCTGGAAAAGCTCCTCCACTTCCGGTGCTGATTTAATTGCTATTGCCAAAAACAATACTGGATTAGATTTTATTTTTCTTTTCTTTTACGCACTATTTTTATTTACCTCTTGCATTCACCTGGCACAATCATTACCCAATAAAAAAATATTTTCAAAAACATCGTATGTTATAGCCGCCTGCGCTTTGGGAGCAGGCTTTTTAGATATTTTTGAAAATATTGGAATGCTGAAAAGTTTAAATGGAAAAGGATCTGAGTGGATAGCTGCTGCTACAGCCTTTGTTTCGTACATTAAATGGTCGTTGGTTTTTTTGGTAATACTGTTTATTGCAGCAGGGCTTATTTACCAGAATATATTCAGAAAAAAACAGGCCAGTAAAATTGACTCAGCCTTTGCACAGAAACATCCTTAAAGAAATTGGAGGAAACTATACAAAGGCTGATAAATTGACAAGCAATCGTGACGCAAATTTAAAGGACTATCAATTAAATTTCCAAAAACTATTGCACAATTTTTTCCCAATAAATAAGGGTTGCCAATTGTAATCAGGCGTAAATAAAAAGGCTATATTCGTGCGCTCTCTTACACTAAATATCATCTAAATAAAATATGTATGCAGGTTTGGAAAGATTACCAGGAGAAAAATAAAGACCGTTTTTTAAATGAATTGCTGGACTTGTTGCGTATACCCAGTGTGAGTGCCAAAAGCGAGCACAAAGCTGATATGCTTCGCTGTGCAGAAGCCATTAAACAACGCTTACTGGAAGCCGGGGCCGACAAGGTAGAAATTTATCCTACAGCCGGGCATCCCATTGTGTATGGAGAAAAAATAATTGACCCCGCTAAACCCACCGTGTTGGTATATGGCCATTACGATGTGCAGCCCGCAGAACCCCTGGAACTATGGAAAAGCCCACCCTTTGAGCCAACTATTATTGATGGAAAAATATTTGCCCGTGGCAGTTGCGACGACAAGGGCCAGGTATATATGCATGTAAAAGCACTGGAAATACTGGTGCAAACTGGTACCCTAAACAACAATATTAAATTTTGCATAGAAGGTGAAGAAGAAGTTGGATCCCCTAACCTGGGTAAGTTTGTAGCGGCCAATAAAGATTTACTAAAAGCAGATTGTGTATTAATCAGCGACAGTGCAATGATAAGCCTGGATACCCCAAGTATTGATATTGGAGTAAGAGGGCTTAGCTATATAGAAGTAGAAGTAACGGGGCCCAACAGGGATCTGCATAGTGGTGTTTATGGTGGTGCGGTTGCAAACCCTATTACTATTTTGGCTAAAATGATTGCTTCCCTGCACGATGAAAACAATCATGTAACCATCCCAGGTTTTTATGATGATGTATTGGTAACAACCGCTGAAGAAAGAGTACAGATGGCAAGAGCTCCTTTTGATGAAGCCGAATTTAAAGAAGACCTTGGCATTAAAGAACTCTGGGGCGAAAAAGGATTTACTACCAACGAAAGAACCGGCTTAAGACCCACGATAGAATTAAATGGCATTTGGGGTGGCTATATCGGCGAAGGCGCAAAAACTGTTTTGCCCGCCAAAGCATTTGCAAAAATTTCGGCCAGGCTGGTACCAAACCAAACTTCTGATAAGATGACAGAAATTCTTATCAATCATCTGCAGAAAATAGCACCGCCCACTGTTACAGTAAAAGCATCCCTGCATCATGGTGGAGAACCTTATATGACGCCCATAGACAGTGTGGCTTATAAGGCTGCAGCCAAGGCGATGGAAACAACTTTTGGCAAAACCCCCATCCCCGTAAGAGGTGGCGGCAGTATTCCTATCTGTGCGTTATTTGAAAAAGAACTCGGTATTAAAATAGTGTTTATGGGTTTTGGCCTTGATAGCGATAACCTGCACAGCCCCAACGAAAAATTTAATATCGCTAATTTTTATAAAGGGATAGAAACCATCCCCTATTTTCACCAGTATTTTACGGAGATGAAATAAAAAACTTTGTTGCTTTATAAAATGTAATACCCATGCGTATTTACATTTATTTAGAAATAAGTTTTTAAAATGATTTTTGTTGTAGGTAAATATCTTTATTTTTGCCGCCCGTTTGCCGGGGTAGCTCAGCTGGTTAGAGCATCGGATTCATAACCCGAAGGTCGGCAGTTCAAGTCTGCTCTCCGGTACAAAGCTCAGGTCCTAATTTCAAAGGATTTGAGCTTTTTTGTTTTATCTTCCTTGTTTATGGTAGTACAACAGTTAACCATTTAGTTATCACTTTTTAAAATTCTTACATCATTGAATTACCCTTTGGTAAGTTAGTGCTCCTTGTTAAAAGTGAATTAGACTAAAACTCCTCATTTTTTTATCCATCCACCTTTCATTCCAAACAGAATTTCATTTTAGGCCTATGTGTAGTGGCTGAAATTTCGGTTAGCTTTTGTGCAGTAGGGTTTGGAAAATGCCGATCTGTACCAGACTATTTCGGTGTAGAAAAGTATTGGGCCAATTTATAAATCAAATCGGTATCATTTGTCATCCGTGCACATACCAACTGAATTTTAAAATTAAAACCCGGTAATTTTATATTTGGCTCTAAGCGGGTAAAAAAACTGCGTTAAAGCCATTATTGTTGTAGCTTATTTTTTTGTAAAAAGTGCATCCATGTTTATATCTTCCTGCACAAGGCCCAAATAATGTACATTTTTTACAACTCCATAGGGTGTAATATAATCGGCTCTGAGTGGGTTAAAATATGGCGTTAGCCAATTATAATAGTTGCAAATGCTGCAGATGTGGCTGGCAAAATATTAAAAACTAAAAACGGTTATCCTTTAAATATAATTTAAAAAATAACCTTCCCCTTTTTTTATTGCAAACATTAATAAGCCCAGTCCTGCTCTTTGTACCCGGAATTTTATTGCCGGCTTTTCTCTCTATTTTCTACCGTGCCCTGCTATTTTTTTTGTAGTTTATTTTTTAACCCTTGGCTTCCATGCAATCTCATCTGCGCCCAACAAATGCCCGATATATCTGGCCAGTACAAAAAGATAATCGCTCAGTCGGTTCAGGTATTGAATAACTAAGGGATCTACAAATAATTTTTCTTCCTGCATCTGCACACAGATACGTTCTACCCGGCGACACACACACCTGGCCACATGAAGGGTAGAAACTGCAATATGACCACCGGGTAAAATAAATGATCTCATAACTGGCAATACCTTATCCATCCTGTCCATTTCTTTTTCCAGTAACAGTACATCTTCCGGTTTTAAATCCGGTATTTTCATCAGCGGTTCTTTATCAGGATCGCATGCAAGGGATGAGCCTATGGTGAACAAACGATCCTGAATTTCTTTTAATAAAATTTTGCTGCTACTGTCCGTTAGATGATCGCAGCACAAACCGATATAAGAATTGAGTTCATCTACGGTGCCATAACTTTCTATCCGCAAATGACTCTTAAATACTTTGGTGCCACCAATTAAACTGGTTTTGCCTTTATCTCCTGTTTTGGTATAAATTTTAAATGCCATAGAATCCTAATCCCTGCAGGGGGTTTTTAAGTTTTTATAAAAGAAATGCAGTAGTTATGTTGATAATAAATCTGCCAGCATTGGATGCTCATTTATTTTGTCGGATTCAATCTGGCCATCTAATAATTTTACAACCCGGTGTGCAAAGTGAGAAATATCTTCTTCATGTGTTACCAGTATTATTGTATTTCCATCTGCATGAATTTTGCCCAGTATATCCATAATTTCATGCGATGTTTTAGAGTCCAGGTTTCCTGTGGGCTCATCGGCCAGTATAATGGCAGGGTTATTTATTAATGCCCTTGCAATAGCCACCCGCTGGCACTGGCCACCACTGAGTTCATTGGGTTTATGATGCATGCGGTCTTCCAGCTTTACTTTGGCCAATACGGCTGCAGCTCTTTCTATTCTTTCTTTTTTAGAAACGCCGCTGTAGATAAGAGGCAGGGCCACATTTTCTGCCGCTGTTAGCCGGCTCAATAAATTAAACTGTTGAAAAACAAAACCAATATCTTTATTTCTCACAGCCGCCAGCTCATCATCCTCCATAATGCTTACATCTTTTCCGTTGAGGATATAGCGGCCACCAGTGGGCGAATCTAAACAGCCAAGAATATTCATTAACGTAGATTTACCACTGCCGCTGGGCCCCATGAGGGCTACATATTCGTTTTTAGAAATATTCATGTTAATCCCTTTTAGCACTGGAAGTTCCTGTTTGCCGAGATAATAACTTTTTTGAATATTCTGCAACTGGAGAATGGATAAGTCCATAATATTATTTTTGAATTACTTTGGGTACCAGGAAAAAATCTTTATTGTGTGCTCCGGCATTTTTCAATGCATCCTCACTGCTGCAGCTTCCCTGAAGCATATCTGCTCTCAATTGATTGGTATTATTACCTATATGAAGCAGAGGTTCTACAGCATCCGTATCTACTTCATCCATCTTTTGCACAAAACTGATCATCTTTTGCAAATCGTTTTTAATGGATTCTTTTTCGTTTTCATTAAACCTCAGTTTAGCCAGGTGAGCCAATTTATTTACCATTGCATCGTTTACTTCCATCAAACAAAAATAAAGGTTTAGCCGCAGAGCCCGCCCTAATTTATACAAATGGTTTTTAAAAAATTATCACATAGTTCGTATGATAGCAGGAGGGTTTTATTATCTTCGCCGCCTGAGCTTTTTTTTAACCAATAAGTGCTTTAGCACCGGTTCAGCAACAATAAGATGGAGAAAAAAATTGTAATGAGCGGCATAAGGCCCACCGGCTTCCTTCACCTTGGAAATTATTTTGGTGCCATAAGTA
Source organism: Ferruginibacter sp. (assembly GCA_046595965.1). Lineage (GTDB taxonomy): Bacteria > Bacteroidota > Bacteroidia > Chitinophagales > Chitinophagaceae > Ferruginibacter. Next base: position 4,095 of record JBKJSJ010000296.1, on the reverse strand, counting down.
ATTATGTAAAAATGCAGGAAATGTATGAATGCTATTTTATGGTGGCAGATCTGCATTCGCTTACTACCCATCCCGATACCACTTCATTAAAATCTAATGTTCACAGGGTATTGGCAGAAAATATTGCCTGCGGCCTCAATCCGGAGAAAGCAGTTCTTTTTTGTCAGAGCCATGTACCGGAAATTTCTGAATTATACCTTTACCTGAATATGATGGCCTACAAAGGTGAACTGGAAAAAACAGTAACCTTTAAAGATAAAGTGCGCCAGCATCCTGAAAATGTAAATGCAGGGCTTCTTACCTACCCCGTTTTGATGAGTGCCGACATATTAATTCACCGGGCATCTTTTGTACCGGTAGGTAAAGACCAGGAGCAGCACCTGGAAATGGCCCGCACATTTGCTCAACGATTTAACCACCGTTATGGAAATGTATTTCCCGAACCCACCGCATTTAATTTTGGCGAAACACTCATAAAAATCCCCAGCCTGGATGGAACCGGGAAAATGAGTAAAAGCGAAAACCAAATGGCTACCCTTTTTTTGGCAGATGATGATGAAGCCATACGCAAAAAAATAATGAAAGCCAAAACAGACAATGGCCCTGTTAAGATAAATACCGAAAAGCCTGATTATATTGAAAATATTTTTTTGCTAATGAAATTGGTGAGCAGTGCTGATACAATAAAAAAATATGAAGATGATTTTAATAACTGTGTTATCCGCTATGGTGATCTTAAAAAACAATTGAGCGAAGACATGGTTCAATTTATAACACCTATAAGGCAAAAAACGATTGATATTATGAATGATGAAAAATACCTGCAGCAGGTAATGGAAAGCGGTGCGGCCAAAGCGAGGTTGAGTGCAGCAGCTACCCTGCAGGTGGTAAGAACAGCTATAGGCTTACAATATTTTTAATCCCTACAAAAAAAAGCTTCCCATCTTTTTGAGATAAATACAATTACATTCGTACTGTTACTTTAAAATTCATACATTGAATTATGGCCAAACTAAAAAAACCTAAACATATTGCAATTGCCGGAAATATTGGTGCAGGCAAAACCACCCTTACTGAATTGCTGAGTAAACATTATAAGTGGATACCTCAGTTTGAAGATGTGGATCACAATCCTTACCTGAACGATTTTTATGAAGATATGCCCAGGTGGAGTTTTAACCTGCAGATCTATTTTTTAAACAGCAGATTGAACCAGTTGCTGGACATTCAGCGGGGAACCGAAACCGTAATACAAGACAGAACCATTTATGAAGATGCCAATATTTTTGCACCTAACCTGCACGATATGGGTCTGATGGGCAAAAGAGATTTTGAAAATTATTACAGTTTTTTTGAAACCCTTAAAACCATGGTGCAGCCTCCCGATTTATTGATCTACCTGAAAGCATCTGTACCTACACTTGTTTCACAAATTCAAAAAAGAGGAAGAGAATACGAGGAAAATATCCGCCTCGATTATTTGAAAAAATTAAATGATTACTACAACAATTTTATAGATACCTACAAGGAAGGCCCATTACTGATTATAGATTCTGATACCAATAAATTTGCAGAAAATGATGAAGACCTTGGAAAAGTGATTAACAGGATAGACTCACAGTTGTTTGGGCTATTCTAAAGCTGAATGATCAATTGTGAATAGTCAATGTATGTTCCTGCGTTTATGCAGGGAGTTAATAGAAAAAATGCTTAAGTAATCTTCGCTAAATTCTTTTCAAAACCAATCTCCGCTTGTGGTGAGGGGCTCAATCTATCAAATGATTTTTCATTGCATAGAAAACCAGTCCCACAGAATTTTTTACACCAAATCGTTCCATCAACCTGTCTTTAATGGCTTCTACTGTTCTGGAACTGATGCTCATTTTTTGGGCTATTTCAGCAGCAGTAAATTCCATGCACACAAGGGTAAGCACTTCTTTTTCTCTGTCTATAAGTGCCACCTCGGAAGTAAGGGAAGGATTAAATTTTGTTTTGCTGTAATTTTTTTTAATGAGTACTTTATTTACAAAAGGATTCAGATAAAAGCCGGTACGCATGACATCCGTTAATGCCTTTCTTATTTCAGCAGGGTCTGTACTTTTTAGCAGGTATCCTGCTGCTCCACAATCCATCAGGTGACTTACAAAACGTTCGTCTTCGTACATTGTAAGAATGAGTACTCTTATTTCAGGAAAATTTTTAGTAATTAATTTAGTAGCATCAATGCCATCTTTTATGGGCATTTTAAGATCGCACAAAACCACATCAGGCATTGAATCAGGAAGTTTTTGCAGCAGGTCTTCTCCATTCTCGGCCTCCATTATAAAATGAATGTTGGTATATGGCCTCATAGAATGAATGACACCTTTTCTAAAGATCCTATGATCGTCTGCTATAGCAACTTTAATTATATCCAGGGGAATACTCAAGTAGTAAAATTAAGAACATCTTTACAATATATTAGCAAGCGAAGATTATTAATATTTATAGTACCTGGTCTTTTGGTATTTCCAGGGTTACTTTGTAGTAAGTATGACTGTTGTCTATTTCAAAAAGAATTCTGCCATTTAGCACTTTCATACGGCTGGCAATATTCTTTAACCCAAGCCCCTGGCTTAGCTGGTTTAATTTATCAAACTCTGCCTGCACTATTCCCTTACCATCATGATGCAGCCTTATATAAATATTATTGGCATTGGCATTTTGAGTAAGATGTATAAACCCTGCATTACTGTGCTTTATAATATTATTGATGAGTTCCTGTATAATTCTAAATACCAGTAACTCCTGTTCTACCTGCATTCTTTGCCGGTAATCATGAAACCGGGCACTTGCATTTAAACTTCCACTACCGCTTATCTTTTGAAAAAGATCGGTAGTAGCACTTTCTAAACCAAAGTTTTTTAAGGTGGGTGGCATCAGGCTATGGCTAATATTTCTTATAAGCAGAATAGCATCATCTATAATTTGCTTGGCACTAAAAATACTCTGCAGTTGCTGCGCTTTTTCCTGGTTTACCAGGTTTTCGTTCAGGTAGAGCCTTGCAGTGGCCAGCAGCGGGCCGGCATCATCATGCAGATCGGCGGCTATGCGCTGGCGCTCCTCTTCCTGAAAACGGATAGATGCATTCAGGTAAATCTGTTGCTTCTCCATTTCCAGCCGCTTCATTTGTATATGATATTTTATTACTCTGCGTTGGTGCATCATCACAAATACAATGATCCCGATAGCCAAGGTGATCATGCCTATAGATCCTATAAACATGAGCGTAGATACATCCGAACCCGTTGATGCCTGTAAAAAGAACATTTGCTGTTAAGAATTTTTTTGTGTGCTTAGGGAAAATTCGTCAAGGTCTAAATCAGAGGGTATAAGAAGTTCGTCATTGGTTTCTTCAACATGTTCATTTGCGAACAATGACAAGCTCAATAATATATTTTTTGTAATAGTTACAATACTATAAATAAAATTCATTTGTTTTTTAAATGCTATGTCATTGCTTGATTTTATGAAAAGTACAAAGAAAAATGATCCTGTGAAATATAAGAAAAAGCCTACACATATCCAGAAAGATGCTGATTGGTAGAGTGGGTACATTACCACGGTTTTCATCTTTTCGTAAAAAAAATAAATTATAAAAACAATTAAAAGAAGTGCAGAAATTAAATTAATGTAATTGTTATACTGAACCTTATGTGATAGTATATAATCGCTGAAAGAATAAATAAGAAAAGGAACAATTGAATAAAGTATTATTTTTTTTACAAATTCATTCTTTATTAAATAATAAATTACAGAAGCAATTGTAATGTATTCGCAAATAGTAAATATGCGGACTAAAATAAAATAAAGAGGCCTTTGCTCTAAAACTTTTATAGCCAATAAAGATGCTATCGAAAAAAAGGCAAGTACCGATGCATAAATAAAAAAAGCCTTTAAAGCTTTTGTGTTCAGTTTTTTAAAAAAAAATACACAAAAGATTAAAGGCAAAATCTCAGAAATGAAAGTTATATAGAATAAGTAGTTTTGGATAAGCGTTAATTTGTTTCAAATATAACTAACTGCTTTTCAATCACAAAATTTACTTAGTCGTTG
>JBKJSJ010000186.1:0-3512 GCA_046595965.1 Ferruginibacter sp. | reverse complement strand
GGGTTATTGCCGGGCTTGCGTTTTCATCAGGTTTAAAACCCATACTGCTCTAATACAAGTTCTTTGTACCTTTGCGAGCCCTGTCAATATGGCTATTAAAAATGAATAGCACCATATTTGAACGGGAACAAAAATAAACCAACGTATTATAGCAACTATCAATCATACAAACTTATGTTAGGACTTATTTCCAAAATTTTTGGAGGCAGCAAAAGCGAAAAAGACGTAAAACTAATTCTGCCAATGGTAGAAAAAACCAACCGTTTTTTTGACGAATACCAATCCCTCAGCAACGACCAGCTTAGACACAATACGGTACTTTTTAAAGAGCGCATCAAACAGCACCTGGCAGAAATAGATGAAACCATTGCTGCTAAAAAACTACAGGCAGAGGGATTACCCGTTATAGACATAAATGGCCGGGATAATATTTATAAAGAAGTAGATGTTTTAAAAAAAGACCGGGATCAAAAAATAGAAGAGATATTAAAAGAAATACTACCGGAAGCTTTTGCTACCGTAAAAGAAACCAGCCGCAGGTTTAAAGATACAGCCGTGCTTGTATCAACTGCTACCGAACTGGATAAAGAATTTGCTACCAAAAAAGACAGTGTAACCATTGTGGGAGATCAATCTCATTTTAAAAATACCTGGTCGGCAGCGGGTGGTTCTGTTACCTGGAATATGGTACACTACGATGTGCAGTTGATTGGTGGTGCGGTGTTGCATTCGGGAAAAATTTCTGAGATGGCTACGGGTGAAGGTAAAACGCTGGTGAGTACACTGCCTGCATACCTGAATGCACTGGCTGGCGAAGGAGTACACATTGTAACAGTAAACGATTACCTGGCCCGCAGGGATAGCGAGTGGAACGGACCCATCTTTGAGTGGCTGGGTATGAGGGTAGATTGTATAGACAAACACGAACCCAACGGAGATGCCCGCCGCAACGCCTATAATGCAGACATTACTTATGGTACCAACAACGAATTTGGTTTTGATTACCTGCGGGATAATATGGTGCACAGTCCCGATGAAATGGTACAGCGCAAACATCATTTTGCAATGGTAGATGAGGTGGATAGTGTATTGATAGATGATGCCCGTACGCCTTTAATTATTAGTGGCCCTGTGGGGCATAGTGATAATACCCAGCAGTTTTTTGATCTTAAACCAAGGATTGAAAAACTGGTGGAAGCACAGAAAAAAGCAACCAATCAATATTTAATAGAAGCAAAGAAAAAAATTGCCGAAGGCAACGACGATCCTAAAGACAGTGGCCTGGCGCTGATGCGGGCACACCGTGGATTGCCCAAGAACAGTGCATTAATAAAATTCCTGAGTGAGCCGGGCATGAGGGTAAAACTGCAGAAGAGCGAAAACTATTACCTGGCAGATCAGCAAAAAGAAATGCCCAAGGTAGATACCGAATTGTATTTTACCATTGATGAAAAAAGCAACCAGGTAGAGTTGACAGATCTGGGTATTCAACTGATAACAAAAAATGGAGAAGATCCTGATTTTTTTGTATTGCCTGATATTGCAATTAAACTGGGTGAGATAGATCTTACAGACCTGGCAGCAGAAGAAAAACTACAGCGAAAAGAAAACCTGATAAACGAATATTCCTTAAAGGCAGACCGCCTGCATACCATACAGCAACTGCTAAAAGCTTATACATTGTTTGAAAAAGATATTGAGTATGTGGTGATGGATGAAGCGGTAAAAATTGTGGATGAACAAACGGGTCGTATCCTGGATGGCAGAAGATATTCTGATGGGTTGCACCAGGCTATTGAGGCAAAAGAAAATGTAAAGATTGAAGCCTCTACGCAAACCTATGCTACCGTAACGCTGCAGAATTATTTCAGGATGTACCACAAACTTTGTGGTATGACGGGTACGGCCGAAACAGAAGCTGCAGAACTCTGGAGCATTTATAAATTAGATGTGGTATCTATTCCTACCAACGTAAAAGTGATAAGAAAAGATGACCAGGATATGGTTTATAAAACCAAGCGGGAAAAGTACAAAGCAGTTATAGAGCAGGTAGAAGAAAATATAAAAATCGGGCGGCCTACTTTGGTGGGTACCACTTCGGTAGAAGTAAGTGAATTGCTGAGCCGTATGCTAAAGCAAAAAAATATTACGCACAATGTATTAAATGCCAAACAGCATAGCAGGGAAGCACAGGTGATAGCCGAAGCAGGTATGGCATCTGCAGTTACCATAGCTACCAACATGGCTGGTCGTGGTACGGATATAAAACTGGGTGCCGGAGTAAAAGATGCTGGTGGGTTGGCCATACTGGGTACAGAGCGCCACGAAAGTCGCAGGGTTGACAGGCAGTTGCGTGGACGTGCAGGCAGGCAGGGAGATCCGGGTAGTTCTACCTTTTTTGTTTCGCTGGAAGATGACCTGATGAGGATGTTTGGCAGCGAACGGATTGCAGGGTTGATGGACAGGATGGGTTATAAAGAAGGGGAAGTGATTCAGCATAGCATGATCACCAAAAGCATTGAAAGGGCGCAGAAAAAAGTAGAGGAAAATAACTTTGGTATCCGCAAAAGATTATTGGAATATGATGATGTGATGAACAAACAACGCAACGTGGTGTATGGCAAACGCAACCATGCTTTGTTTGGAGAAAGGCTGGCACTTGATTTAGACAACGCTTATTATTCTGTGGCAGAAGGGCTCATTCTTTCGTTTAAAGAAATGGAAGATCATGAAGGGTTTAAACTGGCTGCAATTATGAATTTTGGAATGGATACTTCCATCACAGCAGAAGAATTGAGCAAAGAGCCAACCAACAATTTATCTGAAAAATTATACAGCGAAGCCATTACGCAATACAACAATAAGAAACAAGGTCTGGCCCAGCAAACCATGCCCATCATTTCCAATATCCGCAAAGAGCAGGGCAATCATATTGAGAATGTAGCGGTGCCTTTTACGGATGGCAAAAAGTCTATACAGGTGCTGGCCAACTTGGATAAATATTTTGAAAACAAAGGAATGGAACTGGGTGAATCGCTGGAACGCAGCATTACCCTGGCTTTGATAGATGATGCATGGAAAGAACATTTGCGTGCAATGGATGACTTGAGGCAGAGTGTGCAAACTGCGGGTTACGAACAAAAAGATCCGTTGGTGATTTATAAGATTGAAGCCTACAATGCATTTAAACAAATGGATGACCAGGTAAATAAAGATATTGTAAGCTTCCTGAGTCATGCAGGCATCCCGGTAGAACAAACAGAATCAGGAAAAATTAAAGAAGGCCGTGGACAGAAAACGGATATGAGTAAGATGAATGTGAACAAGGCAGCCATTGATGCAGCGGGGGATGATTATGCAGCCAATGAAAAAGATTATTTTGATCCATCCACACCCGTAAAACAAATGCCGGTAAGGGTAGATCCTAAAATTGGAAGAAACGATCCTTGCCCATGTGGAAGCGGGAAGAAGTATAAGCAGTGTCATGGAAAGGAAGCTTAAAGAATGAGGAA
>JBKJSJ010000160.1:0-4030 GCA_046595965.1 Ferruginibacter sp. | reverse complement strand
CATTCCATTCCCTCCCTCCCAATACTTCTTTAAAAATTTTTTGATTGTGCGCATCCTGTAATGCAGACAGATGCTGCTGATGGTGAAGATCGGTGGCAATATATGTAGCCAGCCCGTTTTTAAGTATATACCTGGCAGCCCTGGCTGCGGGTGGTCCATAGTAGCCGGTAAGAGAGAGTAAATTTACCTGGAGCAAAAAACCAAGTTCCTGCAGTAAATGGTAGGCTTTGTAATTGTAATGAAAATAAGCATACCGTTCGGGGTGTGCCAATATAGCTGTATATCCACCAGTGATAATACTAAAACTCATGAGCTTTGGATTATCCGGCATAGATGCATAAGAAAATTCTGTGAGCAAAAGTTTATCCTTTACCGTGAGCATCGGTTCACCCTTATGAATCATTTCAAAAAAAGCCGCATCCATCATATATTCTGCGGCAGCAGTAAGAGTAAAATTTATTTGTTGCTTATCCAGTTCTGCCTGCAGTAACTTTCTTGCCGCATCAATAGTAGCAGGGGTATTGCGGTACAGATCACTGATGATGTGCGGGGTGGCTACCGAATGAGTAATGCCCAATTGCATCAAACCTTTTATCAGCAGGATAGAAGTTTCCACATCTGGCGAGCCATCATCTATACCCGGAAGTATATGCGAATGAATGTCGGTGCTGATGGGGAAGAAGGGCTCTGTGAGAGAGGATTTTCTTTTAAAAAGAGAGAACATTAACCGAAATGTTTAATCGTTTAGTGGTTTGGAAGATTATTGGTTTGGAAGTTTAGTTTTGAAGTTTAGTAGTTTAGAAGTTTAGTGGTTTGTAATGTATTGACATGTGACCATTGACTATTGAGAATTGACCATTGCCTTCCCTCTCCTAATAAACCATCTTCACAAACTGGTGCAGCTTAATAAGAGGCTTAAGAATACTCACCATAAAAGGAAAGGGAATATTATTTTTTTTCATAGCCAGGTAATCTCTGCGGTTGGCACGGAAGCGTTGTTTAATGCTGCTGTTGCTCTGGCCGCCTACCCGCATTCTTACAATTAATTTGGGAATGTAATGAGAAGTTAAATGATGCCGGAAAAGATAACGGGCCATGAACTCATAATCGGAAGCAGTAAAATAGTGACTTTCATATTTACCATAATGCTCCAGCAAAGAACGTTTGATATAAAAAGTTGGATGTGCCGGCATCCAGCCAATTAAAAACCGGCTGCGTTTATAAGGCTGCCCTTTCCAGATTCTTACTACTTTATTGATGTCTGCTTTTAATACATACTGCAGATCGCCATATACCGTATCCACCTGCTCCTTTTCAAATGCATGTACAATGCTGTCTATTACCGAATTATCCTCCAGGATATCATCACTATTGAGTATGCCTACAATATCCCCGGTAGCTATATCCAGCCCTTTGTTAATAGCATCATACATACCCCGGTCGGTTTCACTTATCCAATGTGCAATCCCACCTTCATGTTCTTTAATAATACTTAGGGTATTATCTGTTGACTTTCCATCTATAATGATGTGCTCAATATTTTTATACCCTTGCCGTTGCACAGAAAGGATACATTCCTTCAAGTGATCGCCTGAATTATAGGTAACTGTTATGATGGTGACTTTCAAAGTAGTCACAATACCATTACTTTCATTGAAAAAGGAAGGTACAGATAAGGATTTTTTTTTCGATAAATTTAATAGCTGCTGCGTTTCCATATTACTCATAATTGATACTATTAAAATAATACCTTGAAGTTTATTCTGCGTATGCTGTAATTATTTCCGGATGCTTTTTTCCTGATTCATTCCTTCCTGGCAGTTTGTAGATGTTGGTGTTCTTAAGTTTTGACTCTCTAAATGTAAGAAAGTTACAGGGGTATAAAAATTATTTAATTACCAATAATTTACTATCTTAACAGACAAAAAAAATATTTAGCCTGTTAACCCATCCTACACCTGAGTTCCTACATCATCCTTTCTTCCCCGTTCTATCAAAATATTCTCCATCACCAGCATATCCATTTCAGTTCTTAAAAAACAGGCCAGCGCTTCTTCCGGTTTATTTACAATCGGTTCGTTTTCATTAAACGACGTATTGAGCAAAATAGGTACGCCTGTTTTTTTTCTAAAGTTTTCTATTAATGCATAATACCTGGGCGAAATATTTTTATCTACCGTTTGCAATCTTCCCGTTCCATCTACATGTGTTACTGCTGGTATCAATGCCTGCATTTCTTTTCGGATAGGAAAAACTTTTTCCATAAAAGGAACCGGCTCATCTATTTCAAAATATTCCGCCACATATTCTTTTAAAATAGATGGAGCAAAAGGTCGGAAACTTTCTCTCCTTTTTATTTTTGTGTTCAACATTTCTTTGGCATCTGTTCTCCTGGGGTCACACAAAATAGAACGGCCACCCAATGCCCTGGGACCAAATTCTGCCCGACCATTCATCCAGCCTGCTATGCCACCCTTTATTAAACAATCTGTAATCCTGTTAAACAGTGCTTCATCTTCAAGCTCTTCATATTCAATCCCCTTACTATTAAGTAATTCTTTTATGGCCGCATTACTAAAACTACTTCCTGTATAGGCAGAATAAATAATCTGACGCTGCAGCTGTTCCTGCTGATGCTGCACATACAAAGCCGCTCCCATAGAAATACCTGCATCATGCCCTGCCGATGGTATATATACATTTTTAAAAGGCGTATTGCGGGTGATTTTTCCATTGGCCACGCTGTTTTGTGCCACACCTCCTGCAATGCAAACATTATCCAGTCCCGTTTTTTTATGCAGATCATTCAATAAATGAAAGATCACTTCTTCAGTCATTAGCTGCACCGAAGCCGCCAGGTCTTTATGATGCTGGCCAAGCGGCTCTTCTTTCTTTCTGGCTGCGCCAAATTTTTCCACCATATAATCTGTATACAAGTCAGCTACCTGTGGCTGATGTTGTTCATCATAACTGATGACCCCTTCTCTACCATTACGAAAAAAACGGAGACTGAGTTTAAATAAACCATCATCAGTTAAATGAATAACTTCTTTTAAAGCATCCAGGTAAATGGGGCTGCCATAAGGTGCCATGCCCATTACTTTATATTCATCCCCATAATACGGAAAGCCAAGCAGTTGGGTAAATGCAGTATAAAAAATGCCAAGCGAATGAGGAAAGTCCACCGACTGCAGCACTTCAATATGATTGCGTGTACCCCTACCCGTCATAGTGCTGCTAAAATCGCCTGAACCATCAATACTCAAACAGGCAGCTTCTTCATAAGGAGATGCAAAAAATGCAGAAGCAAGGTGACTGCGGTGGTGCTCAATATTTTTTATTTTACCTGCAAAAACAGTGTGAGACAAACCAGACAATTGAGCCAGTTCACCCTCAATGGAATTCACTTTTTTCCTGTTGGACCACCTGTCTTTTACTGCTGCAAAACTCCCCAGGGGATTTTTGCTTAGGTACAAAAGCTTCTTCAGCATTTTTGCAGCAGGATCTCTGCCAATGGCAAAATAATTTACCTGCTCAAAAGAAACCCCTGCTTGCTGCAAACAGAATAAAATAGATTTTTCCGGAAAACCTGCCCAGTGTTTTATCCTGGTAAATCGTTCTTCCTCTATGGCAGCTATCAATATACCATTTACAAATATGGCTGCAGATGCATCTGCATGGTAAGCATTAATTCCTATGATGATCATGGTTCGAGAGGTTCAAGATGTTCAAAAGGTTCAAGAAGTTTACTCTATTTACTTATCTACTCTAGTTACTAAATTTCTTATCAACTATTTACTCAATTTACTTTTATACTCTATTTAATTTCTGTCATCCTTCCCCTCTGCGCCCCTCTGCGTCATCTGCGGGCAATTTGCTGAGCAAAGCAAATCCAATCAAAGAAATCCCCTTCATCACCTCAATCAGCAATTCTACGTCTTTCAAAAAAATACATCATCGTAAAAATAGCCACATATGCAAAAATATTAAACCAGGTATGATGATCTATCCCAAGTGGCAGTGCCCAGTT
>JBKJSJ010000129.1:0-5161 GCA_046595965.1 Ferruginibacter sp. | reverse complement strand
TATCGCTGTAAAAAATGATTTGATAAAAAAGAATTTACTACCACTGGCAAATGATTTTACAAAGGCAAGCGGAAAACTCGCCGTACTGCTATACAAAGAAGAAATTGAAAGAGCTTTGAAAACCAGGGGTGCCAGTGGTTTCCAACTATTGGATTTGCATGATTTTCCTGGGCAGGGAACTGCATTGGTTGGTATACTGGATGCGTTTTGGGAAAGTAAAGGTTTGATAACACCAGATGAATTTAGAAAATTTAGCTCTTCGGTGGTTCCGCTCGTAAGGTTTGCAAAAGCAACCTATACTAATGATGAAACTTTTTCTGCATCTGTTGAAGTGGCTAATTTTAGTGCAGCCTCTATTAAACAGGCAGCTGTAAGCTGGCAAATTGCTACAAACGATAAACAGGTTATAGCAAAAGGAAGATACAAGCCATCAACCATTGAAATTGGTAATGGAATAACGCTTGGAAATATTACTGCTCTATTAAATAAAATTTCAACTGCACAAAAGTTAACCCTCACCGTAAGAATTGAAAATACTAATTACAGTAACAGTTGGAATATTTGGGTGTATCCAAAAAAGTTACCACAAGAAAATTCTGCTGTAGTTTTTACAACAGATTATACAGAAGCAATCAACGCATTAAATGAAGGCAAAACTGTTTTACTAAATCCTTCGAAAGAAAAAATAAATGGGGTGGAAGGAAAATTTGTGCAGGTGTTTTGGAGCCCTGTTCATTTTCCTAATCAGCCTGGTACGATGGGGTTGTTGATTAATCCTGATCATCCTGCTTTCGCCAATTTTCCTACGGATGAATATACTAACTGGCAATGGTGGGACTTGTGTAAAAATTCTACCACATTGGTTTTAGACAGTGTTGGAATCAATCCTTCTGCTATTGTGTTAAGAGACGTGGATAATTTTTTCAAGAACCGCAATATGGCCAGCATTATTGAAGCAAAAGTGGGCAAAGGCAAATTACTTTTATGCACAATGGATATTCAAAATGACTTAGGTAGCCGACCTGTAGCTGCCCAATTGAAATATAGTTTGCTGCAATACATGGAGGGAAACAAATTTAATCCTGTAACCAATCTGAATGAAAATAATTATAAAAAGATTATAAAACAATGATTTCTTAAACAATAAAAACTACATGATGAAAAAACGATTGCTCCCCATTTTGACAGGCCTTCTGCTGGTGTCAATAATAATGGTACAATGCAAAAAAAACACGGATGATGTATTTGTGTTAAAAGCCCCTTCACAGTCAATCACATTTACCAATGTATCTGATTTTATAATTGACAGCACCGGTAAAACAATCAATATACAGGCTAAAGTTTCATCGCCGGATGGCTTACAAAAAATTGAAATTATTTATCAGCCATGGAATATTTCAAAAATAATTCCTGTGTCCGGCAATGACTATACCGTGAACGAGCCGGTGCTTATTCCCACCAATGCGGCTTTGCAAATTCATTCCATTACTTTAAAGGCTACGGATAGTAAAGGTGCTACCAATTTTACTGAAATAAAGATTGGCCTGCAGGATCTCAATTTCAATAAAGTTTATTTAGCTGATGTAGCAGATGCTTCCAGCCTTGCAGGAAATTTATACGGCGTACCTGCACCCATGACTAAAATAGCCTCTCACACTTTTGAAATGATTTATTATGCTAAAACTTCCGGTGTTAAAATAAGGTTTATACCAAACAAAACAAGTTTTACGCCGATAGCAGTGGGTACTGACCCAAACAATGCTTTGAAATTAATAACTGATGGCACTAAATCTTTACCCATTACGTTAGGGGCTGCAGGTTATTATAAAATCACCATTAACACGTTACTGTTAAATTATACCGTTAAGCCATACACGCCAACAGGTACAGCACCAGCACAGGTGGCTTTTGTAGGCAGGGGTTTTTATGATTATCCGAATATGAACTGGCAGAATACTTTGCCCAATATTATTTTACTGGATAAAGATCCTGTAAATCCTTTTCTTTTTACAAAAAAGCTTAATTTGGGAACCCCTGTCGGCAGCACCTATGCCTCCGCCCAGTTTATTATGACCACCAATAATGGCTGGACAGATTTCTGGCGGTTTGATGATGGCACAGCTCCAGCATTAGCAGTGTTCAATGCTGGTGTGAATACAGATATACCCATTACCACTACGCCAGTCACTTATCTTTTTGTATTTGATGCTCAAACCAATCTTGTACAGGCTATAAAACAATAACCTTTAAAATAATTTTATGAGAAAATATATTTTCAATTTCGCAATGCTTTGCCTGGTTGTATTTATTTCAACTTTCAGCAGTTGTAAAAAAAGCGATAGCACACCAAGTGCCCCAAACCCACCCAAAATTGTAATGAGCAATGACGTAATCATATCCACACTGGGCGCTGATTTTTTTATGGAAGCAGACCTTACTGACGAGGTAGGTTTAAAATCTTTTACGCTCCGGTATGATGACTGGTATTTATACAATACAGTTTCTTTGGCAGATTCAGGTAATCCTAAAAGCTACCATGTTAAGTATAAATTTAAAATGCCTGATACCGCAGCAAATAAAATACATAGTATTACACTAACGGCAACAAACGTAGGAAATAATGCAGCATCAAACCAATTTAAAGTTTTATTGAATTCAGATTTCCCAAAAATGTATCTGATAGAAAGTACCGACCCTGCAAAACTAACCAGTGATTTATTTGGTGTGCCAATGCTTGTTAAAAAGACTTCGTCTTATAATTATGAGGCTACTTATTATTCGGCAGCGCCTAATTCACAAGTGTGGTTTATCCCGAGTAAAACAACCCTAAAACCATTTATGTATGGAAAAGACCCCGCTAATCCCTCAAAATTAACCGGGGATTTTACAAAGGCTCTGCCGATTGTGTTACCCAATAAAGGTTATTACAAAATTTCATTTAATACATTGAATCTTACTTTCACTACAACAGCTTTTCCTGCTCCAAATCCGTCAGGTGCTTTTGCACAGGCAGCTTTTGTAGGCAGGGGTTTTTATGATTATCCGAATATGAACTGGCAGAATACTGTGCCCGATATTATTTTACTGGATAAAGATCCTGTAAATCCATATCTCTTTACTAAAACACTCAAGTTAGGTACGCCCCCCGGCAGTACTTATAATACTGCGCAGTTTATCATTACCACCAATAATGGCTGGACAGATTTCTGGCGGTTTGATAACGCCAGTGACCCGGACAATACCGTATTTGGTGGAGGTGCAAATGCCGATATTTCAATTTCTACCACGCCTGTTACATACAAAGTAACTTTTGACAGCTATCTCAATATCTGCAAATTTGAACGTCAATAATAATATTAAAACCAAAACAATAGTAGTTATGAAAAATAATATCCCAAATCAAATTCTTTTGCTCTGCTTATGTTTGTGTATGGCAACTGCATCATGGGCGCAAAGCACCGTGAAGGGGCTGGTGAAATCAACAACTGGCGACCCAATAAGTGGTGCAAGCATTTTACAAAAAGGAACTAACAAAGGCACTTCATCCGGAACAGATGGAAGGTTCTCCATTTCAAATATTGCTGCCGGAACCATGTTAACTGTTACTTCTGTTGGTTATATTGCAACAGAAATAGCTGCAACTGCAAATATGGAAATTGTGTTATCGCCAAAAGACAATCAACTGGCAGAGGTAGAAGTGTATGTTGATAAAGGCTATGGCAAATCAAAAAGAAATGCCGTTACCAGTGTGATTTCTTCTGTTAAGGGAAGTGACCTTACAGGCATGCCATCCACCAATCTTGGTTCAGTGTTGCAGGGCAGGGCTTCTGGTGTGCAGGTAACCAACAGTGGTGGCACAAATCCTCCCACGCAAAAAATATTAATCAGGGGTTTTACATCATTACAAAACAGTACCGACCCATTGGTAATTATGGATGGGGTTAACCTGGGCCGAACAGGTTTGAACTTTGTAAACCTGAATGATATTGAAACGATCGACATTTTAAAAGATGCATCCGGAGCAGCCATATATGGTTCTGATGCATCTGGTGGCGTTATTATTATCACTACAAAAAAAGGCAGGATGGGGAGGTTTCAGACGGATGCAGATATGTCGTACGGTACCGCCTTTTATCAAAATCCAAAGCTGGCAGGTGCAGATGAATATATTGCTATTCAAAAAAGAAGAAATCCTGCTTATGTAGTACCAGCCGATGTTGCCAACACAGACTGGTGGGATGCTACCATGAAGTCTGCCAATCAAATCAATGCCAATTTAAATTTTTCAGGTGGTACTGATAAGCTTAGTTCGTTTGGAAGTATCGGGTATTTAAAATCTGATGGCAACTTTACTGTCGGCAATTCCAACTGGCAAAAAATACTTGCCCGTTTAAATCTTGATTTTACCCCAAACAATTACTTAAAAATAGGCTTTACATTAAACCCCCGTTTTGAAAGCTGGAAATCCCCAGGAGGAAACGGTGACCTGATGCCGGTGGTGCGTACAGAACCTACTTTACCTATTTATGTATCAAGACCACAATACAATCAATACAGCCAATTTAGCCAAACAAGTATAGATAGAAATGTGAACCCCATTGCAGCTTTAACGAGAGGCGTGTTTAATAAAAATTATGCTATTGGCATTATTGGTTCTGCTTATTTTGATGTGTCGCCAATAAAAAACCTGCACCTGAGAAGCCAGATGAATATAAATACTACCCAAACTTACAGTGCTGGATATACGCCCAGATTTTTTAATGGCAACCTTGATAAAAATTTTGACCCTGCGGATGCTTCCACTTTAAATAAATCTGACAATGCTTATAATAATTCAGGTCATGCATTTAACTGGATATGGACGCAGACAGCCAATTACACATATAACTTAGGCGCAGACCATACCTTCGGTTTGTTAGCAGGATATGAAGCAAGAAAAGAATATGGTGTTGGAAATTCGGCGGCAAGATATAAAAGCCAGGACCCAACGAACTCCGACTATTATTACCTCAATTATATGCAGGGTGATTATATTTCCACGGGAGGTTATGAATACCAGGATACATGGGGTGCTATTTTCGGAAGGTTAAATTATAATTACAAAGGAAAATATTTTGCAGAAGGAATTGTAAGAAGGGATGTTTCATCCAGGTTTTATAAC
>JBKJSJ010000469.1:0-6783 GCA_046595965.1 Ferruginibacter sp. | reverse complement strand
CTGACCAAAACGGTTGTACACACTAAAACTAAGGTCTCTTGCTTTGTAAGCATTTAGCGGATAGAGATAATCATTGACCCCATCACCGTTAGGGGTAAACGCAGAAGGAACAGCGATGTAACAATTGTTCACCACTTTAATTATTTGTGTGGCAGTATCTGTGCAACCATACCGGTTAATAATAAGCAGCCGCACCGTTTCTTGCGTAGTAAACACAGGAACAGGATACATTTGCACAGGTGGATCTTGCTGATTGCTGCTGCTGCCATTTCCAAATGTCCAGTTGTATGCAGTAATAGTTCCCTTGCTTTTATTTACAAAAACAGTTGCATCATTGGGGCATACAAATTCAGGCCCTTCAAATGCAGCGTCCAGTAAATTATCAAAAACAATAGCAACAGCAGCAGTATCGCTGCACACAGCATTTGATACTATCAGGCTGGTATTTTTAGGAAAAAAATCTGTGTACCGCATCAGTGGATTTTGTGAAGTACTGGTGCTGCTGTTATCAAAATTCCAGTTCCAGCTTGTGATACCATTGCGCCCGTTGTGATTGTATTGCACTGCGTTTTCATCGCATCCCAATAAAATAGTGTAACTGAAATCTGCATTCACTGTATCACTTACCAAAAAATTAATAAAAGAGCCTGCGGGTGTTTGCTGACTGCATTCATCTAATAGTGTATTTCCATCCGACCCGTTTTTAAGGCGGATGCTATACAAGCCTCCCAACTGTATGGGGGCAGAAAGCTGAACAGAAATGCTGGAGGTTAATCCATTTGCACAACTCCCTGTAGCACCTGATATGCTAACAGCAGCGGGGCCGGTAACATTGAAGTCACTGCCATTTGCAGCAATAGAACTGCATTGGATCGGCTTTTTAAAAACCAGTTGAAGAACAGATGGTGCACAACCAATTCTGCTAATACTGTCCATTGGGGTAGGCAGATTAGGTAATATCTGCAAAGGGATATTTTCGGCAACAGGTATTGCCCTGTCGCAATTATCTAATAAAGTATTTCCATCTATACCATTGCCAATGGTTATTGTATAGTTGCCGGGAGGTAAGGGATTATTTAAAGTAAGAATTACAGAGTCCATATCAAAACTTGTACTGCAACCCGCACCTGTAGCAGCAATGATGGAACTGAATGCCGTATTCAAGGTAAAATCAGAACCGTTTGAAGCAAGGGTTTTACACTTCATTTTTTTATTGACTTTTACTCTAATAATTGTTCCATCGCAGGATGCAGAAGCAGTTGATAAATGAGGATTTACAGGATCTGTAATAACCGCTGTGCCACCACCGAAGGAAAGCTCGTAGCCGCTTTGTGAATCGCCGGAAAAATGGCTTATCAATAAAATATAAGTACGTCCTGCTGTCAGGTTGGGCATAGAACTAAATAAAGGCACACCGGGGCCTTCGCATCTTACAAGGGAATTCCCTGCAGCAGAGGCTCCCGTATTACCACCCTCACCACTCCAGTTGCAGGCTACAAATAGAGAAGGAACGGAATACACATCTTGTGGATTTCTGCCAGTAATATCAAATAACTGCCAGTCATAATCATCAGCATTGTTTGCGGGGTCAATAAGAAAAGCCAACGTACCTGAAGTAAAACAGGTGAATTTATACCAAAAGGGATTTACATCAGTAAAAAGGGTACCCGTACACTGCGAAGGAACAGTCTTTCCTCCACATACTGGCACAGCTACCTGAAGGAAGGTGCCGGTACCACAAACCGGAAAAGCGGTTTCAGGATTCTGTCCCAAAGTAGTGCAGGTTTGTGCAGTTAAAGAATAGTGGGCACAAACGATTAATAAAATCAGAATCGATATTATTTTTTTTAAACTCATTTCAAGTAATCAAAGATATTTTTAATGAGCAATTTGATGCATACCGTTTATACATTAACCTTATTGTATCTTATTTTTAATCTCTTGCAGTTTCAGCAATGCTTCCACCGGAGTAAGCCGGTTTATATCTGTAGCTTCAAGCAAACTTCTTATTTCTTCAAATGTAGCAGAGTGCGCATCAAAAATACTCAGTTGCATTTTGGGCAGCGAAAGTTGTTTTACTTTTGAACCGATACTATTATCCTTATCATGAGTTTCATGCTTTTCTTCCAGTTGCACAAGTACTTCATTGGCCCGGTCTATTAATGCAGCAGGCATACCTGCCATACGGGCCACATGAATACCAAAACTATGTGTGCTGCCACCTGCTGCAAGCTTGCGCAAAAAAATTACTTTATTGCCGGATTCTTTATTGGTGATATGATAATTTTTAATGCGGTCAAATTTATTTTCCAGTTCGTTTAACTCATGATAGTGAGTAGCAAATAATGTTTTTGGTTTGTGCGGCGATTGATGAATATATTCTGCAATGCTCCATGCAATAGAAATACCATCGTAGGTAGATGTGCCCCGCCCGATTTCATCCAGCAATATTAAACTCCTGCGGGTAATGTTGTTGATGATGCTGGCGGTTTCATTCATCTCTACCATAAAAGTACTTTCGCCACCGCTCAGGTTATCGGATGCACCTACCCTTGTAAATATTTTATCGGTTAAGGGAATTTTTGCTGCAGATGCAGGCACAAAACTACCCATGTGTGCCAGCAATGTTATCAAGGCAGTTTGCCGCAGTATGGCACTCTTGCCGCTCATGTTGGGCCCGGTAAGAATAATTAGTTGCTGGCTATCGGCATTTAAAATAATATCGTTGCTGATATAAGTTTCTCCTGCCGGTAAATTTCTTTCTATCACAGGATGGCGGCTGTCTTTCAGTTCCAGTTCATCCCCCTCATGCAGCAATGGTTTTTTATAATTAAAATGAAGGGCATTATTTGCAAAACAACACAGGTTATCCAGCACCGCCATCACATGGCCATTTACCTGCATGGGTGCAATATAATCCTGCAGCTCGTTTAGCAGTTCCTGAAAAAGTTGTTGCTCTATCAGCAAAATTTTATCTTCTGCCCCTACAATTTTTTCTTCATACAGCTTCAATTCAGGAGTGATGTATCGTTCTGCATTGGCAAGGGTTTGCTTGCGTATCCAGGTTTCGGGTACTTTGTTTTTGTGCAGGTTGGTTACTTCCAGGTAATAACCAAACACATTATTAAAACTTATTTTTAAAGAAGAGATACCGGTGCTGGCGGCTTCTTTTTGCTGCAGTTGCAGCAGGTAATTTTTTCCACCGCTGGCAATGGCTCTTAATTCATCCAGCTCTGCATGAATGCCGCTGGCAATCAATCCACCTTTATTTATTGCAGCCGGCGGATTTTCATTTATCTCTTTTAATATTTTTTCTACAATATAATGACAGGGGTTTAAGGAATCGCCCAGGCGTTTTAAATATTCGTTACTGCTGGCCTCACAAATTGTTTTGATGGCTTCCGATTGTTGCAACCCTTTGGCCACCTGCAATACTTCTCTGGGATTTATTTTTTTTAAGGGAACCTTGCTGGCCAGCCGCTCCACATCGCCTGCCTGTTTAATATGCTGGTTTATTTTATTACGGGTATCCGTTTCCTTTATTAAATATTCTACTGTATCTAATCTTTCATTAATTCGTAGCATATCATTCAGGGGCATCAGCATCCAGCGTTTAAGCAGCCTTGCGCCCATGGGCGATACAGTGTTGTCGATGGTTTTTAATAAGCTGTTGTTTTCGCTTATCAGTTCCAGGTTGCGGATGGTAAAACGATCCATCCACAAATGATCATCTTTATTTATTCTCTGCAGCGAAGTAATATGCTGCAGGTTGGGATGCTCTGTATCTTTTAAATAATGCAGGATGGCGCCTGATGCAATAATGCCCTGCGTTAAACCCTCTACGCCAAAACCTTTGAGGCTGTGTGTGCCAAAATGTTTTAATAAACTTTCCTGTGCATACACTTCTGCAAAAACCCATTCATCCAAAGTGTAGGTAAAAAAGCTATGGCCAAAATATTCTTTAAATATTTTTTGTTTGTTGCGCTGAAAAATTACTTCGGCAGGCTGCAGGCTCTGCAATAATTTATCGGCATATTCTTTATCGCCTTCGGCAATAAAAAATTCGCCGGTACTGATGTCTAAAAATGCAATGCCAATTTTGTCATCCGAAAAATGCAGGGCAGCCAAAAAATTATTGCTGTTATGTTCCAATAATTTATCGTTGGTAGCCACGCCGGGTGTTACCAGTTCTGTCACTCCACGTTTTACAATGCCTTTGGCCAGTTTAGGATCTTCCAATTGATCGCAGATGGCTACCCGGTAACCCGCTTTTACCAGTTTGTGCAAATAAGTATCCAGGGCATGATAAGGAAAACCTGCCAGCTCGGATGCATCTGGGTTACCGTTATTTCTTTTAGTTAAAGTAATGCCCAGCACTGCAGCAGTAGTAATGGCATCCTGCCCAAATGTTTCATAAAAATCACCTACCCTGAACAGCAATATTGCATCAGGATATTTGGCCTTGATGGCATTGTGTTGTTGCATTAAGGGAGTATCGCCAGCAGCTTTAGCCATAGTTGGCAAAAATAAGGTTTTGAATGGGATATTTTTTTACCTAACGACTGGGTTCAATGAGGGTAGTTATAAACAGGAATTGTTATACCAAACGGAATTTCATTTTAGGCCAATGTGTGGTGGCTGAAATTTCGGTTAGCTTTTGTGCGGTAGGGTTTGGTAAATGCCGACCTGAAGTATTGGGATAATTTATAAATCAAATATCTATACCTCCCTGCAAAACCGTTGAGATTAATTCTGTTGAGATTTTAAATGATTTCAAGTGGTTTTTAAATTCCCGTAGAGTTATATATTTTTTCTATTTTTTTAAACTAATCGCAATCGGTAAAAAATATTATCCAGGCCTCATTAGAAGTTGTTTGAATTAATTTTAACCGAAGATAGTTTGGATAAAGCCCTTTCTATGTTCATTGCATTACCACGCCTTTAAAGGCGTGGTAATGCAAATTGCGGTTGCCGGCTTTAGCCAAATAATTAAAAATATAATCTCACTAACTCCCCGGTAAACCGTACATCATGCTTTGAGATTTTAAATGACCTCAAGTGTTTTTTTTATACCCCTAGAGTTATATACTTTTTTCTAATTTTTAAACTGCTGGCAATCGATATTATCCAGTCCTTCAAAAGAACGCAGCAATCAAATATTAGGAGGCTCAATGCAGGTACTTTAAATTACAAACTTAATTTCATTGCTTAGAAACACTTCTCCTACACCCAACACAACTACCGCTTTTTAATACTGGAAAACACCAGATCTTCAAGAAATAAAATAATTTTCAACTCATCTTTATCTTTCCCAAAATCTGTAAGAGAAGGGAGGTTATTCATAAAAAAATTTTGAAAGTGTGCTATTTCAATTATAGTACTGGCAAGCGATTTTGGATATTTGTATTTGGGGTTACAATCAAGAATAATTTCTCCAATTTTAGCGCAAAGGTCTTTATACGGTTTAAAGAGCTGGTCTTTATTATCTGCGGATACATGCTTGGTCAAATAGGCTTTGGTGCCTTCTGCAATAATTATCTGGTGAAGAATATTTTCATTTACATAACTGGTTTTAACGTCATCTTCTACTACAGTAGCCAGTAATTTAATTACTCTTTTAAGCTTTACGGCAGGGTCTTTAATATTATTGGTGTGAACGGCAACCCGGTATTCCAGCCAGCTCCAGTACCAGGCTGCAATATATATAAGCAACCGGTGCTTATTTTCAAAATACCTGTAAATACCCGCCTCTGTTGTACCAATATTTTCTGCCAGTTTTTTAAAGGTGAACGATTCAAATCCATTTTTATAAATCAACTGTATGCTGTGCAATATTATTTTCTTTCCCAATTCAGATTGCTCCGGGTTTCTGAGAAATAATTTTTCATTCATTTTTATCTGTAACTGTAATTCCATTTGTTCCGCTTTAATTTATTTGGCATTTAAAATATCGTCTAAAATATTTATGACGGTAAATCCAATTGTCAAAATTAAGTAAAAGTTTTACATTTTAATAAGATAGTATTACTATCATTTAAAATAAATATACTATCATTGCATTATTAAAAATAAAAACACGCTGTTATGGAAGTAAAAAATATGTTTAAAGAATTTAAAAGCGACCTGCCGGCAAGTATAGTTGTTTTTTTTGTAGCCGTTCCTTTGTGTCTTGGTATTGCATTAGCATCTGGTGCGCCACTATTTGCAGGGATAATAGCTGGTATTGTTGGAGGTATTGTGGTAGGTATTGCCAGCGGCTCTCCATTGGGTGTTAGTGGCCCTGCTGCAGGGTTAGCTGTTATTGTATTAACCTCTATTGCTGCACTTGGCTCCTGGCCTGCTTTTTTATTAGCCGTGGTGCTTGCAGGAATTATTCAACTAATTATGGGTTTTGCCAAAGCTGGTTTTATTGCTTACTTCTTTCCTTCTTCTGTAATTAAAGGAATGCTTACGGGTATAGGGTTGCTGATTATTTTAAAGCAGATACCCCATGCTTTAGGGTGGGACAAAGATGCTATTGGAGACGATGCTTTTATTCAGGCAGATGGAGAAAATACTTTTTCTGAAATTTTTAAGGCATTTGATTTTGTTACACCGGGTGCAGTTCTTATAGCTGCCATATCAATAGCTATATTAATATTTTGGGATAAAGTATTGACGAAAAAGCATAAAATATTTCAATTGATACAAGGGCCGATTGTGGTAGTTGTTTTGGGTATTGTAATGAATTACCTGTTTCAAAGCGGCACATTAAATTTTACTTTAGCAGAAGACCAGGTGGTT
>JBKJSJ010000458.1:0-3484 GCA_046595965.1 Ferruginibacter sp. | reverse complement strand
AGGTGGGCATACAGGCTGGTAAGGCCATTGGGATGATTGATATATATGCACCTGCCAAAACCAAAGGGTTCTATTTTTACTTTAGCAATGTAACCATCTGCAGCAGCGTACACGGGTTTGTTTTCTACCTGTTCAGTTCTGCAGTCCAGCCCCATGTGGTAGTGATTGGGCCTCAGTTCTCCAAAGTTGGCTACCAAAGCAATTTTGGCTCCCACAGGCCATTGAAAATATTGCTGGGGGTAATCCTTTTTTTCAAAAAACTGGGCATGGGCAGTTGTTATTGCAAAGGAGGATAATAAAAGACTATATAAAAGAGTAAAAATATTTTTCATTCAGCTTCTGTTGATTCTATTTATTATTAATATTGAAAGATCTTTTTTTAATAGGTTTTGCTTTTTATGATGGCCTCAAAATTAGGGTTATAAAAAAGAGTTGCTACTGTTCATTTAAACTTCTTTGTTTAATTAACAAATCTGAGGCCGGGGTTATATCGCAGTTTTAAAAAGGATTAATTTTTTTCTTCTTTTCATCAATATCCATAACCAAAAAACAGCGGGTAAAAATATTTTTCCACCTGCCTGAATAAATATTACAAAATTTGCCCTGCACTTTTTTTACAATTACCTTTGCCCGCCGCTCCAAATACGGCTTTTAAATACATGCCTAAAAATAATTCCATTCAGTCTGTTTTAATTATTGGTTCCGGACCCATCATTATAGGCCAGGCCTGCGAGTTTGATTACAGCGGCACACAGGCCGCCCGCAGCCTTCGGGAAGAAGGGATAGAAGTAATTCTTATAAACAGCAACCCCGCCACCATAATGACCGACCCTATGATGGCAGACCGGGTTTACCTGCTGCCCCTCACAGTTGAGAGCATTGAACAGATTTTAGAAGAAAATAAAATAGATGCCGTGCTGCCCACCATGGGTGGCCAAACAGCACTCAATCTCTGTAAAGATGCAGATGAAATGGGTATATGGGAAAAATATGGCGTGCAACTGATTGGGGTAGATATAAAAGCCATAGACAAAGCGGAAGACAGAGAAAAATTTCGTTTGTGGATGATTGAAATGGGCATACCAGTTTGTGAGGCAAAAATTGCCAACTCATTTCTGGAAGGGAAAGAATTTGCCCAGGAAATTGGATTTCCGTTGGTGCTGCGCCCTTCGTTTACATTGGGAGGTACAGGTGGTGGCATCGTATTTAAAAAAGATGAACTGGATGAAGCATTGAACCGGGCATTAACTGCCAGCCCTATTCATGAAGTACTGGTAGAAACAGCGGTGCTCGGTTGGAAAGAATTTGAACTGGAATTGTTGAGGGATAATAATGACAATGTAGTGATCATTTGCACGGTAGAAAATTTTGATCCCATGGGGGTGCATACCGGCGACAGCATTACTGTGGCACCGGCTATGACGCTCAGCGATACTGCTTTTCAACTGATGCGCAATACGGCCATAGACATAATGCGGAACCTGGGCAATTTTGCGGGCGGATGCAATGTGCAGTTTGCTATGAATCCTAAAACAGAAGAAATTATTGTAGTAGAAATAAATCCCAGGGTGAGTCGCTCCTCTGCACTGGCCAGCAAAGCCACGGGTTATCCCATTGCAAAAATTGCTGCTAAACTGGCCATTGGCTACAACCTGGATGAATTAAAAAACCAGATCACCGAATCTACTTCTGCCTATTTTGAACCCGCATTGGATTATGTAATTGTAAAAATTCCCCGCTGGAATTTTGATAAATTTAAAGGAGCAAATGATACGCTTGGTTTTCAGATGAAAAGTGTAGGAGAGGTAATGGGCATTGGCCGAAGCTTTGCCGAAGCACTGCAAAAAGCCTGTCAGAGCCTGGAGAACGAAGCCGTGGGCCTGGGCTATTACGGTAAAAGTTTGATGCATGCAGATGAGTTGATAGAGTACATAAAAATTCCTAAATGGGATCGGGTTTTTCGTATTAAAGATGCATTGATGGCGGGCGCCAGTGTAAAACGTATTTGCGAAAGCACAATGATAGACCGCTGGTTTATATACCAGATTCAGAAAATATGTGATTGCGAAAAAATGATTGCTCAATATGGTCTTGGCAATTTGCCAGATGAAGTATTAACTGAAGCAAAAATGCTGGGCTTTAGCGACGAACAGATTGTGCGCATTATGCAGGAAGAAGATGCAGATAAAATTTATGAGCGCCGCAAAGCCATGGGCCTTACCCGTGTGTTTAAAATGGTAGATACCTGCAGTGCAGAGTTTGAAGCAAAGACTCCTTATTTTTATTCAACATTTGAGGCCCCCTCAAACTCCCCCGGGAGTGGAACACTGCTCTCTAATGAATCACTGGTTTTGCCCGGCCGGGGGGCTAAAGGGTCTATCATCGTTTTGGGCAGCGGCCCTAACAGGATAGGCCAGGGCATTGAGTTTGATTATTGCTGTGTGCATGGTTTACTGGCCGTAAAAGAAATGGGTTACCAGGCCATCATGGTAAACTGCAACCCCGAAACGGTGAGTACCGATTTTGATATTGCAGACAAATTATATTTTGAGCCCGTATTTTGGGAACACCTCTGGGAAATTATAGAACATGAAAAACCTCAAGGCGTTATTGTACAGTTAGGTGGACAAACTGCATTGAAGCTTGCAAAAAAATTACACGAAAAAGGCGTAAAAATAATCGGCACCAGTTTTAATGATATGGATATAGCCGAGGATCGTGGTCGCTTCAGCGATCTGCTGAAGGAACTGGAAATACCTTATCCCAAATATGCTACGGCCTTTAATACCGATGAAGCTATTGAAGCAGCCAAAGAAGTGGGTTACCCGGTACTCATTCGCCCCAGTTATGTAATTGGCGGCCAGCGTATGAGAATTGTATTAAATGATGATGAACTGGAAAAGGGAATTTTAAGTTTGATAAAACATTTGCCCGGCAATAAGATCCTGATAGACCATTTTTTAGATCGCTGCCAGGAAGCAGAGATAGATGCCATTTTTGATGGAGACGATTTTCATGTGATGGGTGTAATGGAACATATAGAACCTGCAGGCATTCATAGTGGCGATAGCAATGCAGTATTGCCACAATTTAACCTTACCCCATTGGTAGTGCATACGATGGAAGAGTATGCAGAAAAAATTGCCAGGGCGCTCAATATAAAAGGGCTTATAAATGTGCAGTTTGCTATAAAAGATGGTAATGTGTTTGTGATAGAAGCTAACCCCAGGGCCAGCCGTACCACCCCTTTTATTGCCAAAGCCTACCAGATACCTTATCTTAATATTGCCACCAAAATAATGGTGGGTGAATACAAGCTAACCGATTTTACTTTTGAAAAAAAGATGACAGGTTTTGCCATAAAAGAACCGGTTTTTTCTTTCAATAAATTTCCGGGTGTAAATAAAGAGTTAGGCCCAGAGATGAAAAGTACAGGCGAAGCCATTCGTTTTATAAAAGATTTAAAAGATCCTTATTTCCGCCA
>JBKJSJ010000347.1:0-3030 GCA_046595965.1 Ferruginibacter sp. | reverse complement strand
CCGCTTATTTTAAGGTTACTTTATACATTAGAGGGTATTAATGAATAAACGCTTTCCTGTAATTTTACGTTAATGAGTAAAGTGCAAAAAAATACAGTTTTAAAATTACCAGTTGTTCTGCTGCTCACAGTTTTTGTGTGCAGCTTCAGCGGTTTTGCACAAACTCAATATGGGGTTAATGATACCATTGTTCATGCTGCTGTTGTGTATAATGGCGATACTATTGAAGCCAAAACTTTAGATAACCTTTTTCTCTACGCCTACCTTACCCAGGCGCAAATGAGTAACCAGGCAAAGTATAACCGCCTGCGCAATGGAGTTTATGTAACCTATCCCTATGCCAGGCGTGCAGGTATTACAATGAATGATATAAATACTAAACTGGAAAGGATCAGCAAAAAAGAAGACCGCAAAAATTACATTCATTCTAGAGAAAAAGAATTGAAGAAAGAATTTACAACTCCTCTTACCAATTTATCTATTTACCAGGGAAAAGTTTTAATGAAACTCATAAACCGGGAAACGGGCAATAACTGTTACGAGATTATCAAAGAATATAAGGGTGGATTTAATGCAAGGTTTTATCAAACCATTGCTTTTTTCTTCAACAGCAATTTAAAGCAGGCTTACAATGCCGCCACAGATGATGCGGTTATAGAGAAGCTGGTAAAAGAAGTGCAGCGCATGTATGGATACCAGGACCTTCAAAAACCAATGGCAAATAGAGCTCCCATGTAGGCCCCGCCTTTCATTGTATTATATGTTATGGTGCTGATAATATTCATTTATATTGGTACTAAAACTGTAAATTGCACATGAATTTCCCATATTAGAATTTATGAAGTTAGACGTATTGGCCATAGGCGCACACCCGGATGATGTAGAGTTGAGTTGTGCAGGTGTTTTACTGGTAGAAAAAAAGAACGGCAAAAAAACAGGAATTATTGATTTAACACAGGGTGAGCTGGGCAGCCGTGGCACAGCAGAAACCAGGAAAAAAGAAGCCGCAAATGCTGCCAAAATTTTGGGCGTAAGTATAAGGGAAAACCTAAGTATGGATGATGGATTTTTTGTAAACGACCAGGCGCATCAGATTAAAATAATAGAAGCAATAAGGAAATATAAGCCGGAAATTATTTTGTGCAATGCTCCGCAAGACAGGCACCCAGATCATGGACGCAGCGCAAAATTAGTTTCGGATGCAGCATTTTTATCAGGTCTTTTAAAAATAAAAACAAAGGCAGAAGGTATAATACAGCAGCATTGGAGACCTAAATATGTTTTACATTATATTCAGGACAGGTTTTTGCAACCCAATTTTGTAGTTGATATAACAGATGTATTTGAAAAAAAATTAGAATCAATAAAAGCTTATGCTACCCAGTTTCACAATCCTGATGTAGATGGGCCGCAAACTTATATTTCTACCCCCGATTTTTTAGACAGTATTATTTACCGGTCTAAAATGCTGGGCAAAATGATCGGTGTAAAATATGCCGAAGGATTTATTTCAGAAAAAATGATAGGGATAAAATCCTTAGACGTTTTAATAAAAGAAAATACTTAATTAATATGAAGAACATGTCCACTTTTGTAACTCCCAAGTTCAGAAATCAACAGGCTTCCAGCTTTCACCAGGAACTAAAAAAAAGGGTGAATAATTATTTCCTCGAAAATAAAAAAGCTGCTACCGGTAACTGGAGCCTTTATTTTAAAGCCATTTTATTCTGGACATTATATGTAGCAATATATGTGCATGTAGTATTTTTTACTCCCGTGGCCTGGGTGGCTTTTTTAGAAGCACTCTTAATGGGTGGTTTAACCGCTGCTATTGGGTTTAATGTAATGCATGATGGTGGTCATGGCAGTTTCAGCAACAGCAAAATATGGAATAAAATTGCTGCCTACTCTGTAAATGCATTAGGTGCAAGCGGTATTATGTGGAACAATAAACATAATATCATACACCATACTTATACTAATATTGACGGCGTGGATGATGACATAGAAATTAAACCTATGCTTAGAATGTGCGAAACACAGAAGCGTTATAAAATACACCGCTATCAGCATATTTATGTTTGGTTTTTATATACCCTGTTGTTGATCATCTGGGTTTTTATGACAGATTTTAAAAAATATTTTACTAAAAAAGTAGGTGCCGTTCCCATTAAAAAAATGAGCAGGTTCGATCATTTTGCATTCTGGTTTGCCAAAGCAGGATATTATTTTATGATGATTATTCTACCGATTTATATGGTAGGATTTCTTCCGTGGCTGGTGGGTTTTTTAACCCTCAGTATGTTTGCAGGATTTGTTTTGAGCATTGTTTTTCAACTGGCTCATACGGTTGAGCAAACCTCGTTTCCTACCCCGGTGGAAGGAACGAATGATATAGAAAATGAGTGGGCCATTCATCAACTGGAAACCACCGCTAATTTTGCTACAAAAAACAGGTTAATTTCATGGCTCGTTGGCGGATTAAATTTCCAGATAGAGCATCACCTTTTTCCAAAAATTTCGCATGTACACTACCCTGCCATTAGTAAAATAATTAAAAACACCTGCAATGAGTTTAATATAAAATACAACGAATACCAAAAGATGCGCCAGGCCATCTGGAGCCATGGAGCATATTTAAAAAGAATGGGCACAGCATAAATTTCAAAAAAAAGAATTTTAAAAACCTGTGAATCCATTTCACAGGTTTTTTATTTAGATAAACAGAAACATTACAAATTGAAACAATAATACCATCCTGATTTATAAGTTAGTCAAACGGAATACGAGTAAATCTTAGAGGATATTGTTCCGACATGTGCCGATTATTTAGGTATAGCAAAATGCATTGCACTAAATATTAGTATAATCGGTGTAAGTTGTAAATTTACCGCAATCAAAAAATACCATGAGCGAAGAAAAAAGCCTTAATTTTTTAGAAGAAATAATAGAAGCCGATTTAGCTGCCGGAAAATACACGTCCATTGTAACCCGTTTTCCGCCGGAGCCCAACGGCTATCTTCACATGGG
>JBKJSJ010000297.1:0-7323 GCA_046595965.1 Ferruginibacter sp. | reverse complement strand
GATTTGGATAACGGTGTTGTATGCCATGAATACGGCCATGGAATTTCTAATCGTTTAACAGGTGGACCTTCTACTGCTTCCTGCCTTCAGAATGCAGAACAGGGAGGTGAGGGATGGAGCGATTATATAGCGCTTATGATGACAACAAATTGGGCAACAGCCACCATTTCAGATGGCACTTTATTACGCCGGGTAGGAACTTATGTAAATGGTGAGACAGCAACAGGTGAAGGAATTCGAAATTATCCATATACTACAAACATTTCTACAAATCCTTTAACCTATGCACACCTGGGACTGGGAGGAGTTGCACCCTGGAAATTTTCAACTGGTATAGAAGTTCACAATATTGGAGAAGTATGGGGTGCTACTATTTGGGATATGACTTGGGCGATTATACAGCAGCAAGGTTCTATTAATACCAATTTGTTTAATGCTAACAGTTCGGGAGGAAATTCTGTAGCCATGAAATTAGTATTAGAAGGAATGAAGTTACAACCATGCAGTCCTGGTTTTCTGGATTCAAGAGATGCTATAATAACTGCTGATAAAAATTTATTTGGAAGCACTCACCTTTGTACAATATGGGCGGCATTTGCCAAAAGAGGAATGGGGTATAGTGCTGTTCAAGGCAGTTCATTTAGTGCTGCGGATCAAACAGCAGCTTTTGATCTTCCACCTACTCCGGCATTTAGTGTACAACCGGCAAATACTGCAATCTGCCTTGGTTCTAATGGCACAATAAGTGTAACCGCAACCGGATACAACCTTAGCTATGTTTGGCAGGTAAGCGTGGATGGCGGAGCCACCTGGAATAATGTAATACCGGCAGCTACCACAGCAACGCTTTCCCTGAATGCCGTAACAGCAGGAATGAATAATTATCGCTACCGCACTATTATCACTGGTGGTTGTGCCAATACAAGTGTTACTTCGTCTGTAGTTATTCTTACTATTACCAACCCTACAACCATTTCATCTCAACCTGCCAACAGCACATTATGTGCCGGTGGCAACACAACTTTTAGTGTTACAGCAGCGGGTGTAAGTCTTAGCTATCAATGGCAGGTAAGTACCGATGCAGGTGCCACCTGGAATAATATATCATCAGCTACTCTATCAACCTTAACATTGAATGCTGTTACGGGTACAATGAATAATAATCAATACCGGGCGGTAATTTCCAGTTGCACTCCAGGTGGGTTAACTTCTGCTGCTGCTACCCTCACTGTAAATGCAGTGGCTGGGATTACTTCGCAACCGGCTAGTGCAACCGTATGTGCCGGTGCTAATGCAAGTTTTACAACTATTGCGGTGGGCAATGCTATCAGTTATCAATGGCAGCTAAGCATTGATGGAGGCACCAGTTTTAATAATATTATTGGAGCCAATGCTGCCACATTAAATTTACCTGCAGTTACAGTAGCAATGAATAACAATTTGTATCGGGTGATAGTGAGTAATGCATGCCCATCCAGTGTAACTTCTCTGGCTGCTTTACTTACCGTAACCAACCCTTCTGTAATTTCTTTGCAACCTGTAAATACAACCGTATGTTCCGGAAGCAATGCATCTTTTAGTGTAACGGCTACCGGCCCATCTATAACTTATCAATGGCAGGTAAGTACCGATGCCGGTGCCAACTGGAATAATATTGTGGGTGCAACCTTAGCTTCATTGACGCTCTCTGCTGTTACTACAGCCATGAATAATAATCAATACCGGGTAATAGTTTCAAGCTGTGTACCTGGGGGATTAATTTCAAGCGCAGCCACCCTTACGGTAAATGCGGGAGTTGGAATATCTACACAACCCGTTAGCGTAAGTGTGTGTACAGGTAGCAATACAAGTTTTACAGTAACTGCTACCGGTACTGCCTTGAGTTACCAATGGCAATTAAGCACAAACGGTGGAACTGTTTATAACAATATTTCAGGGGCCAACACTGCCACTTTTAACCTGAATGCTGTTACCATACTAATGAATAATAACCGCTACAGAGTTATTGTAAGCAATACCTGTCCTTCCAGTCTTACATCTTCTGCAGCCATACTTACAGTGGGCAATGCCACTGTAATTTCTGCACAGCCAGCCAATGCAACAGTTTGTGCGGGCATCAATACAACTTTTAGCATTACTGCCACCGGCAGCAATCTTACTTATCAATGGCAGGTAAGTTTAGATGCAGGTGCCTCGTGGACAAATGTTTCCGGCGCAACCGCTTCCAGCTTTTTATTAAATGCTGTATCCACTACTTTAAATAACAACCAGTACAGGGTTATATTATCTAACTGTGCATCGGGCTCACTCACTTCCAATGCGGCCATTCTTGTAGTGAACTCTCCGGTTACAATTAATACCCAACCGGCAAGTACAGTAGAATGTACCGGCAACAATGTAACTTTTACAAGTGCCGCTACCGGCACCAACATCAGTTATCAATGGCAATTAAGTACAGATGCCGGTGCCTCCTGGACAAATGTTTCCGGAGCCATCAGTAATAACCTTACATTAAACGCAGTAACGGCTGGAATGAATGGAAATCAATACCGGGTTGTTGTTAGCGGCACCTGCAATCCAGGGGGTATTAATTCTGCTGCAGCCATATTAACCATTAATAATTCTGTAAATATTTCACTTCAACCTGCAAGCACTGCAGTATGCGCCGGCACTAATGTTACCCTTACTACTAATGCTACCGGTTCAGGATTAACTTATCAATGGCAGTTAAGTACCAATGCAGGTGCAAGTTTTGCAAACATAAACGGTGCCACTACAAATACGCTGTTATTAAATGCAGTTACACCGGCCATGAATAGCAATCAATACAGGGTATTATTAAATGGAAATTGTGTAAGCAATCTGTTTACCAGTGTGGCCACATTAACAGTAAATAGTTCTGTAAGTATTGTTACTCAGCCTGCAAGCCAGGTGGGCTGTGCACCCAATGCTGCAATATTTAGTGTAACGGCTACAGGAACAACGATCACTTATCAATGGCAGGTAAGTACCAATAATGCTGTAAGCTGGGTAGATATTGCTGGTGCAGTAAACAGTTCTTTATCCATTGCATCTTTAACTCCATCATTGAGTGGAAATCAATACAGGGTTATTGTATCGGGTGCTCCATGTGGTGTGCTCACAACCAGTGCTGCAACCTTAACCGTTGCTCAACTTCCAACGGTTACCATTAGTGCCAATCCATCTACAGCAATTTACCCAACCCGAATTACTACATTAAGTGCCAGTGTTACTCCCTCCGGAACCTATACCTATCAATGGTTTAAGAATGATGTAGCAGTAGCAGGGGTAACTGCCGGAAGTATATTAATCGGCATTGATGATTTGGGCAGGTACAAGGTAATAGCCAACAATAGCAATGGCTGCAGTAATGTTTCAAACATTGTTACCATAACAGATTCCTTAACCAATACCATCTTTATTTATCCCAATCCTACCAAGGCAAAATTCCAGGTAAGATACTATAGCAGTGGAGCTAACAATACTGCACGAATCATTAATGTGTTTGATTCCAAAGGCGCAAAAGTATATTCTAAATCCTATACACTCTTGCTACCGTACGATCGTATGGAAGTAAACCTTGGCAATGCTACAGGCGGAATTTATTATGTAGAACTGCTTGATGCATCGGGTAAAAAAATTGGAACAGGTACTATATTTAAATATTAAACATTCATAATTTTTTAAAATAAAAAATCCCGTTTCATTTTACTGAAACGGGATTTTTATTTGATACATAGATTAATGTATTTTGATCAATCAAATAAATTAATCAGACTTCTCTAAAAATAATATTTGCTATATCAGACATAATTTCATTTTATGCTAATGTGTGCTGACTGAAATTATGGTTAGCTTTTGTGGGGTAGGGTTTGGCAAATGCCGACGGGAGTATTTCGGCCTGTACCGAAGCATTTCGATATAGAAAAGTATTGGGCTAAATTATAAATCTAATCCGTATCACAACAAAAAAGCAGCCCATACGAGGCGAGGGGCTGCCATTGCAAATAATATTTTTTTATTTTACCTGATTTTGCGAACGTATTCGTTGTCGGCAAACTGTTTTTTTACATCTTTCAAATCCCGTAATACCGTAGCATCTACAAGGGTTCCACCCATTTCCAGTTTAAACCCACCTATCAGCTCTTCTTCTACCAGGGTTTCCAATTCAATATTTTCTATGCCTGCATCTGCTTTTACTTTGTTTACAATAGCGTCTTTTAGGTCTGCACTTATTTCGGTAGCAGTAGTAATTTTTACCTGGTGAATATTTTTTAATTCATTGTATTGTTCAATGAAAGCTTTTATAATTTCGGGCAGGTTACTTTCTCTGGTTTTACGGGTTAGCAATTGCACAAAAGATGCAGTAAGGTTGCTCACCCTGCCACCAATAACAGCCGTAATTATTTTTCCTTTTTTATCAGAAGAAATAACAGGGCTTTTTAATAAAGACACAAAATCGGGATTGCTCTTTGTAATGGAATGCAAAAATTTAATGTCGGCAAATACTGCTTCAAGATCGTTCTGTTCTATAGAAAGATCCAGTAAACTCTTTGCATATCTTCCTGCTAAACGTGGATTGGTCATACCTTTTTGTCTCTTCCGCTCCAAAATATTCCGGGGCAAAGAGAACTTAAATTTGTATCAGTAAAGCTGCAATCAATTTTACTGAAGGTTAAATAAAAACGATGTGCCCTATTCCCTTTTAGGATTAGGGGCCTTTAATTTAATTTTGCGTCGGTTGCCAGTTGCCTGATGTATGTTTCCTGTTCTGTTTTATTGCTAAGTTCTCTTCTCAATATTTTTTCACTTACTTCTATCACAAGGTTGCCCACCTGGTTTTTTAGATCGGTCATGGCAGCCATCTTTTGGTTGTGTATGCTTGCATGTGCATCTGTAATAATTTTTGCAGCCTGCACTTTTGCTTCATCTTTGGCAGCAGTTATCATCCTGTCTTTTATTTCTTTGGCTTCTTTTAGCATAGCTGCTCTTTCTTCACGGGCAAGGGCCAGCAACTCTTCGTTTTCACTTTTTAACTGCGCCATTTCAAACCTCACTTTATCTGCAGTAGCAATAGAGTCTGCAATATTGGCTTCCCGGTCGTCCAGTCCTTTTAATATAGGTGCCCAGGCATATTTTTTTAAAATAAAAAGTACAACGAGAAAGGCAATAATTGTCCAAACAATTAATCCTAAATGGGGTAATAAAAGATCCATGGTGGTAAAAAGTTATAAGTTATCAGTTAAGAGATATGAATTCTTTGATCATCCCTCTAAGTTATTTTTAAAAAAATATTACTGCGCCTTCCGCCCTTTGCATAGGCGCAGTAAAGTTGGGTGCATCAGGCTTTCAATACTGCCAATAAACCTGCGATAACTGCAAAAAGGGCAACACCCTCTACAAATGCAGCAGTCAGGATCATGTTTGCACGAATGTCGTTTGACGCTTCCGGCTGGCGGGCAATAGCTTCTACTGCACCTTTACCAATCTGCCCGATACCAATGCCTGCACCAATGGCTGCAAGGCCAGCACCTATAGCTCCTCCCATGTGGGAAAAACCAAATTGTGTTTCTACTAACAAAGTCATCAAAGTCATGATACTTGTGTTTTATAATGAATAAAAAAAATACTAAATTGTTGGTACTACTTCATGTTGGTGTCCATCTACATCATCATGTCCGCCTTCAAAAGACTGGCCTATAAATACCGCCGTAAGATTGGTAAATATAAATGCCTGTATAAATGCTACCAGTATTTCTATAAAATAAATAAATACAGTAAACAAAATGGATATGGGAGAAAAGCCCCAGCCTGCTCCTGTGTTCATAGCCCCAAAAATAAAGATGAGCGAAATGAAACTTAAAATAATAATATGTCCTGCCACCATATTGGCAAAAAGACGAATAATGAGTGCGGCTGGTTTTATGATTAGTACACCCGCTACTTCTACCGGTATTAAAATTACTTTCACTAAAAACGGTACGCCCGGAGGCCAGAAGATATGAGCCCAAAAATGGGAGTTCGTACTAAATAAAATAACAATCAATGATATAATTCCAAGTACAGCAGTAAAGGCTGTATTACCCGTAACATTAGCCGAGCCGGGAATTAAACCAAACAGGTTATTGATCAATATAAAAAAGAAAACGGTTAAAAGATAAGGCAGGTATTTCTTCCATTTTTTGCCCAGGTTTGGTTTGGCCACATCATCTCTCACAAAAGTAATAACGGGTTCCATTACATTTTGCCATCCTTTGGGAGCCGTGGTAACACCCTGTCCATTTTCATATTTTTTTGCAATATTGGTCATAAGCACTACCAGCAGGGTAAGTGCCAGTATCATTTGCACCACATTTTTGGTAAGCGAAAAATCATACACTGCACTGCCATCTACGGCATGTATATCTCCTTCATTTATTGCATATCCATTAAAGGCTGCATGGCCATGCTCAAACCTGGAGGAAGAAAAAACAGAAAGTCCTTTTACGGGTGAGTATAAAATTACCGGCAAGGGAATGGTGGCATGAAAATCACCCACAGTAAAAAAATGAAACTCATGGGCATCTTTAATATGATCCATGATAATTTTGGCAGGATCCAATTTTTCCGCCACAGGTTCGTGGCCATTGGCTGGTTCTGCCCCATGTTCCTGGGCCAGGCTTGTAGTAGAAAAAAGAATCATCCCTAAGCTAAAAACTGCTACCAGTAATGATTTGATGCGCTGTGCTGCCATATCCATTCTCAAATTTGGCGCAAAGATAAGGTTGCAGGGGGGAAATTAAAAATTAGAGCAGAGGAATTTAAAACAAGTTTGCGGGGGCAGTTCAGTCCAGGCCCATTTCTATTCTCAGTTGTTTAATTCGCTCTAATTCTATTACGTCTACCTGGTCTTTGGATCGGTTAACAGCTTTTTTATTCTGAATAGTGAAACTGCAACTTTTGAACCACAGCTTCCGTCCCAGTAGTGCAAAATCCAATGTGGGCAGAAGTTACATTTGTCCGAGGTATGCAAACACACTAAAACGTTTGTTAATGGTGATTAGGTTGTCAATAAGCCCTAAACAACTGTCCAAGTCCCGATAACAAAATGGTGCATCTGTCTTTATGTTGTCATTTGTAATCATTTCTGGAAGGTAAATTTTTTTTCTCAATGCGTCGTAGTCAAAAGTTGATGCAAACCCTTTCGCTTCACCTCTTGACATTACTCGTCCTGTTCCGTGGCAAAGTGAGTTGTAAGTATTTTCAACTTCGTCCGTTGCTGTTATTAAAACTACATCGCCATTCATATTTGATGGAACAACT
>JBKJSJ010000106.1:0-7167 GCA_046595965.1 Ferruginibacter sp. | reverse complement strand
CCATACTCTTGGCGTACTCCTGCTTGAGGGTATCCAGCAACCGGTCGTATCGTTTCACATCCTTCTGTATACCATAGATATTGTTGTCAAGTATTCGCAGATCTTTGCTTATGTTATGTATCACCCTGCCCTGCAGAGCAACTTTATTAGTAATCAATTTCCACTGGAGCAGGTTGTCTTTAGTTTTTGCTTTGTTACTACTTAGTTGTTTTTCTGTTTCTTCTATTTCTCTGCGCAATTGCTGACGCTGTTTTTCCAGTTCTTCCCTGGATTGTGCCATTGATGGAAGAGAAATAATACAAAATAAAAGTGCAGAAAAAATATATTTAATCATGAACATAAATTTAGGGATGTTACAAATGATTTCGTTGATGAATATACCGGCGTGTTTTAGCAGTAACTGTGAAAAAATAAATAACGTTTATTTTCTTTTATAATTTTTAGGAACAGAGAATGCCACTGATAATTCTTTGTTAAACTCCACCTGTTTAAAGTTGAGGCGAATATCGAGTTTATTATTTGCCGGAATTACAATTTGCCTTTTAGAAGAAAAGTTTTTTCCTTCAGATACCAGGTATTCATCATAACTTATGCTGGCCGTACGGTTGCGGTTAATATCCACATCATCGAGCTTGATGTGCAATAAAAAATTATTGTCGCCGGCAAGTGTAAGCAGGTTTTTAAACTGATCGCCAATTGCAGAAACCAATACCACGTCGTCTCTTTTTTTAAAGATTGCATTCTTGCCTGAAAAAAATACAGGATTTCCAATAAGCATATCCTGGATGGTTTTAAAATCGAAAGGAATTTGGGTTACATCCTGTAGATAATCCAGCGTACGATACTGCACTTCTTTATCAAGTTTATTCATTAATATTACCTGCTGTGGAGTGATAAGAACCCTGTAAACTTCAATACCCAAAAAACTTGCATTCATCGATATCCAGATAGCACTGTCCCTAATCATTCGCAGAGTAGCAGTAAGGTCTGGTTGTTTTCCTTTACTATTTTCAATTTCTACTTTTATTTTGGATGAAAAAGTATTAAAATCAATATAATTGTTTTTAAGATTTGCTTTGGTATTTTGTATCAGCAGCATAGAATCTTTATAAGCTTTTCCCGATTCAATGATAGTGCTGTCCTTGGTTGCAATAGCTTTATTTATAAGCTTGGCAGTATGACAACCAATGAAGGCAAATTGAAAAAAACAGATGGCTGTAATAATAAATAATTTCATGAAAAAGTTTATCAGGTAATGTTTACTGAATACCCGTGTGGCCAAATCCACCGGCTGCACGTTCTGTGTGATTCAATTGCTGTACCAATGTAATAAATGCCAACTCAATTTTAACGAAAACAATTTGTGCAATCCTGTCGCCGGGTTGAATGGCCTGGTTATCGCTGCTGAGATTTATCAGCAGCACTTTTACTTCGCCCCTGTAATCGCTATCTATAGTTCCCGGAGTATTGAGGCAGGTAATTCCTTTGTTTACGGCCAGTCCACTGCGGGGTCTCACCTGCGCCTCAAAGCCCAGTGGAATTTGCATAAATAAACCGGTGGGCACCAATTTTCTTTCCATTGGTTTTAAAATTATTTCTGCTTCTAAAGCAGCCCTTATATCCATACCCGAAGCACCGGTAGTGGCATATTGCGGAACCAGATTGGCCGATTCATTTATAATTTTAATTTCTAAATCATTCATATCATGTAAGTTTTTGTCTTTTTATTTATTTAATAATACAGTTGCATAAGCTACCAGCCCTTCTTCTCTACCGGCAAATCCCATTTTTTCGGTGGTAGTAGCTTTAATAGAAATATCCAATTCTGTAATTTTCAATATGCGTGCAATTTCTTTTTGCATTTTAGGTACATAAGCCATAATCTTTGGATTTTCCAAACAAACCGTACTATCAATGTTCACAACAAAATAACCTTTGGCCCTGATAAGGTCAAAAGTTTTTTGCAATAAAATTTTACTGTCAATATTGAGCAATGCATTATCTGTATTGGGAAAATGTTTGCCAATATCTCCCAGGCAAAGAGCACCGAGCAATGCATCGCAAATGGCATGCAGCAATACATCTGCATCGCTGTGCCCCGTGGCTCCTTTATGATGCGGAATGTGAATACCCCCAAGCCAAAATTCCCTCCCTTTTTCCAGTTGATGAAAATCTACCCCCGATCCAATTCTGTAATGCATAAATTTATTTGGTCAAAGGTCTGTAAAATCATTTGTATAAAAAAAGCGTCCTGTTTTACCAGAACGCTTTTTTGTAAATAATTTTTAATTTTTATTTCTTATCAAAATCAAATGACAAAGTAAATCGCAATGTATTTGATAATGGATTTCTATTGATACCAGCACCAGAAGGCAACAGGTAAGCAAAATTTAAACCAAA
Source organism: Ferruginibacter sp. (assembly GCA_046595965.1). GTDB lineage: Bacteria > Bacteroidota > Bacteroidia > Chitinophagales > Chitinophagaceae > Ferruginibacter. Next base: position 4,767 of record JBKJSJ010000106.1, on the reverse strand, counting down.
CATATTATAATTTAAACCAGCACCAATGGTGAAGTATTTACGGTTTCCTTTATTAGGATTTTCGTAAAAATATCCAGCTCTTACGGCAAACTGATTTTTGTACCAGTATTCTGCACCTAAAGAAGCAGTTACTTCTTTCAGTTCTTCTGAACCTCCATCAGGAGCATCACCAAAAGAACTGAACCAACTACTCACTACCCCTTTTGAACGATAATCGGCAAGACCGGCACTATCAGTAACACTTGGAGGAGTAGGAACTAATAATTTATTAAGGTCTAAAGCAAAAGTTACCTTGTTATCTGCATCAAATACATTTGTATAAGCAGCCCCAACGCCAAGGTTAGCTGGTATATAATCTTTTTGTGATGCATCGCTTGTGTAAGAAATTTTTGCACCCAGGTTACTTAAAGTTACACCCCAGTTTAAACCTTCACCTGTTTCTTTAGCTCCTGTATGAAAATAATGAAGATCGCCTGCTACAGAAGTTCCTTTTTTGTAAGTAATTCCATTTACAGTTCCACCGGCCAAATCGGAACTGATATATTTAAGGGCTATACCCAAACCATCTTTAGAAGATAATTTCCTGGAATATCCTAAATCTACCCCAAATTCACGTGGGCGGAATGACTGTAATGGGTTACCATTGAAATCTGTAAACTGAATATTGCCTAAGCTAAAATATCTTAACCCAACTGATATAGCAGATAGCTCATCTAATTGATGATAGCCAGCTAAAGAAGCCAGGTAAACATCATTTAGACCAAGGTCTGCAAGCCAGGGAGTATAGGTAACAGCTGCAGTAGTCTTACTTGCGCCAAAAGGTATTTTAGCCAAATTCCAGAAACCTGAATTAGCATCGGCAGACGTAGCAATGCCTACATCACCCATACCACCACTGCGGGCATCAGGAGAAATTCTTAAAAAGGGCACAGCCGTTGTTACTACATTAATTGGGGAAGCTGATTGAGCTATAGCTCCGGTTGTTGCACTTGCCAGTAACATAACTAAGGCAGTTAGTTTCAAAGTTGTTTTTTTCATGCGTTTTGTTTGTCTTGGTTAGGTAGACTTACCTCTATAAGCGTTTATTTTATGGTTTTATTGCGTAAGTAAAAATAGGAGATTTCTTTGAAAAGGCAATATAATTATAATTATTTGTTAAATAAAAATAGGGTATTGTAGCTAAAAATAACCTTTTTTACCAAAGCCCAAAATATATTTATTTTTAGTTGATTAAGAGATGACATATAAAATGAGAAATAAAAATCCCAAATTTTTTTAGGCATGATTTATTCTATAAAATAATATGGTAAATGCAAAAAATATTTTAAAAGAGATACGCTGCTAATTTTAACTCAAAATATGCTAATTAAATAAATCTTTGAACATCCTGTTTCCCATAAAGTATTTATATTCGCTTTATAGGATAACCCCCGAAACAATAATAAAGAAAACCTTTCGTTAAATAATTCGCAAAACGAATGTACATGCAAAAAACAATCTCTTTAAAAAATCTGTTACTCATTACAGTAACTATTCTTTCATTAAGTGCCTGTAAAAATGGCGGCTTATTTGGCAAGAAAAAATCAAAGTCTGATGCCACAGGCTGGAACTATGATGACAAAAACATGGGAAATTTCCATGTAGCAAAAGTAAAATATCCCAAAGCCGGGCCCGGTCTTGTATTTGTGCAGGGAGGATCCTTTGTAATGGGTGCAAAAGATGAGGATGTAATGGGCGATTGGAATAATGTTCCCCGCCGTGTTACAGTTCCATCTTTTTTTATTGACGAAAGTGAAGTGGCCAACGTTCATTACCGTGAATATCTTTACTGGCTGGAAACAACTTTTAGTGGTGATACTAATATATTGTATAAAGCACTACCCGACACTTTGGTTTGGAGAGAGGAATTGGCCTACAACGAACCTTATGTAGAATACTATTTCCGCTATCCTTCTTACAATTATTACCCAGTTGTAGGTGTAAGCTGGCAGCAGGCGCATGATTACTGTATCTGGAGAACAGATCGTGTAAACGAATTAAACCTTATAAGTAAAGGCTATTTGAAAAAAGATGCTGCTAAAAGAGAAATGTCTGGTGGAGGTGCTGAAGGTTCATTTAATACAGAAACTTATCTGTTAAATCCCGAAATGATACAGGGCAGAGGCAAACCAAAAAAATCTGATTTAAAAGATGTTAGTGGTAAACCTCGTTCTACCGTAAAAATTGAAGACGGTGTTTTAAACATGGCCTATCGCCTGCCTACAGAAGCAGAGTGGGAATATGCTGCCTATGGTTTATACGATCAAAACCCTAATCCCCGCAAAAAGGAAAAGCAATCAGGTGAAGAATTACGTTCTAACCAACAAATATACTCTTGGGCTAAAAATCCCAATGGCCTCAGAGATAACCGCAGGGGTAGCTGGCAGGGTAAATTTCTTGCCAATTTTAAACGCAGCAGCGGCGATAACATGGGTATTGCGGGTGGTTTAAATGACAGGGCAGCCATACCGGGTAATATAAAATCATTTTATCCCAATGCATTTGGTGTTTATAATATGAGTGGCAACGTAAGTGAGTGGGTAATGGACGTGTACAGACCAATGACTTCTGTAGATGCACAGGATTTCAACTATTTCCGTGGCAATAAATTTCAGAAATATTATAAGAACAGTGCCGGTGAATATGAAAGAGACAGCTTAGGCAGATTGAAGAAAACAGATATCTCCGACGAAGAAGTTAAGAACCGTACCAACTATCAAAAAAATAATGTGATTAATTACCTGGATGGTGACACTGCAAGCCAGGTATTTTATGGCTATGGTATTACATCACTTATCAGCGATCAATCAAGAGTAATAAAAGGTGGTAGCTGGAACGACAGGCCTTATTGGTTATCGCCCGGAACCCGCCGCTTTATGGAAGAAGACCAGGGTGCAAGCACCGTTGGTTTCCGTTGTGCACAAACTTATCTTGGACCACCAGAAGGTAAAGGCTTTAGGGAAGGCAATAATTTCCTAAAAAGAAAACAAAATTCAAGAAAAAAATAAAATCATTATAAACCTGATTGAAAAAAACCTCCCGCTTACCGGGAGGTTTTTTATTCTTTAGTATATTGCATTTCTCTATTTTTTACTTATTATGGATATTAAAGTATTGTATGATTTATTTCTGCGCTATCCTTCTGTGGAAACCGATACCCGGAAACTACAAAAAGGAGATATATTTTTTGCATTAAAAGGTCCCCATTTCAATGGCAATCATTACCTGCAACATGCATTGAGTGCAGGCGCATCTTATTGCATTGCAGATGAAATTTCAGATATTAAAAACGACCGTATCATCCAGGTATCAGATAGCCTGCACACATTGCAGCAACTGGCCAAAATGCATCGGGAGCAATTTAATATTCCCTTTATAGCCATTACCGGCAGCAATGGAAAAACCACTACCAAAGAATTATTAAGCCAGGTATTAAGCAATGAATATATTATCTATACTACTTTTGGAAATTTAAATAATCATATAGGTGTTCCGCTCACATTGCTTAAAATAAAAAAAGATGCACAAATGGCTGTGATAGAAATGGGAGCCAATCATCTAAAAGAAATAGAAAGCTATTGCAAATATACCCAGCCTACCCATGGCATTATTACCAATTGTGGCAAAGCTCACCTGGAAGGATTTGGTGGCGAAGAAGGGGTAAGAAAAGGAAAAGGCGAACTCTTTGATTATATAAGAAAGCACGGAGGCACTGCATTTGTAAACCTTGATTACGACTATATGAAAGTAATGAGCCAGGGAATAAAATCTTTAATTACGTATGGAGAAAAAGAAGGAGATATTACCGGTTTTGTAAAAAATGATGAAAATTTTTTGGAAGTATGCATTACCAAAGGAGCTGAGTTAAATTCAATAAAGACCCAATTGGTAGGAGGATATAATTTACCAAATATTCTTATAGCCATATCTGTGGGTAAATTTTTTAATATCAGCGACCTTAAAATAAAAATGGCATTGGAAAGCTATATACCTTCCAACAGCCGCTCTCAACTCCTCCATACTGGCAGCAACAAAATTATTCTGGATGCTTACAATGCTAACCCCAGCAGTATGAGTGCGGCCATAAAAAACTTTGCTGCTATGGTGGGCAATAAAAAAGTTTTGCTGCTGGGCGGAATGATGGAGATGGGAGTAGAAAGTATAAATGAACATACAGCCATTGTACAGCTTATCTCACAGTATCGATGGTACAAAGTGGTTTTGGTAGGAAAAGATTATATAAATCTGCCCGAAACATTTACTCATTTTAATAATGTTGCAGAAGCAGGTCCCTGGTATAAGGCTGAAAAATTTGATCACTGCCTTGTACTTATTAAAGGATCAAGGAGTATGGCAATGGAAAAGATATTAGATTGATTTTATTAAGAATTGAATAGCACTTACATTTGCATCCACAAAAAAAGTAAGTTTATTTTGCCAAAATTTCTGGCTGAATAATTTCCTTATTTTTTGTTGATCTTTAAAATAAATAAAATGGAGACGTGTCCGAGTGGTTGAAGGAGCACGCCTGGAAAGTGTGTATACGGGTAACTGTATCGAGAGTTCGAATCTCTCCGTCTCCGCAATTTTTTTTAAATACCACTTAATTAAATCACCCGATTTTTCCGAATATTTTTGCTGCATTTAAGTTGGTTATCTTTTCCACTTCTTCCAATGAAACATTTTTAATTTCGGCCAGCTTTTTAGCTACTTCAATTATATAACTGC
>JBKJSJ010000094.1:0-3871 GCA_046595965.1 Ferruginibacter sp. | reverse complement strand
AAAGTTATGAAAAAGGGATTGTAAAATAGTAGAAACTTCAAAGACAATTAATAACGGATAATACAACACTAAAAAAAGTAAATTTCAATTAATGATATTAGACCACTCTGTTGGACTGAATTGAATTTCTTTCAGTAGTTTGTGGCTGATCATTAAAATTAAACTAACAGATACTTGTAACTTGATTACTAATAGGAGTCTGAAATTTTAATGCTTTTTTATACATTTATATTGAACGAAAAAAAATGTCCCGATAACAGCGCATAACCACCTATGGCTATGCCTGTCTGAAGGAAAATATTTTGTCCTCTCTTTTTCAACGGCTATTTTTATTCATAGGAGTCCAAAGGACTACGAGTAAATCTTAGAAGGTATTATACCGATAGCAAAATGCATGGACTAAATACTTATATAATAAGTAAAACAGCATGAAAAAACTTTTAGACCTTCAACAATGGGCACGCAAAGATCAGTTTCATTTCTTTCAGCAATTTGAAGAACCCTTCTTTGGCGTATGCATACAAATAGATTGCAGCCATGCCTACAAACTATCCAAAGAAAAAGGTTTTTCATTTTTTCTGTATTACCTGCACAAATCGCTGGCAGCAGCCAACGCTATTGAACCTTTCCGCTACCGTATTGCAGCCCAACAGGTATGGTTATACGAAACCGTGCATGCATCTCCTACCATCAACCGGCCTAATGGTACTTTTGGTTTTTCTTATATTGATTATCATGCAGACCTGCAACAATTTATTGCAGCAGCACAAATAGAAATTGCAAAAGTGCAAAACAGCAGCGGGCTTATTCCTGCCGTATCGGGTGAAAATGTAATTCATTATTCTTCTGTACCCTGGATAAATTTTACTTCCGTTTCGCATGCACGCAGTTTTAGTTTTAAAGACAGCAGCCCAAAAATTACTTTTGGCAAAATGACGGAAGAAAACGGCCACAGAAAAATGCCGGTTTCCATTCATGTGCATCATGCACTCATGGACGGATACCATGTGGGAAAGTTCATTGATCTTTTTCAGCAACTAATGAATGAATAATAGGGCAGCGGGAGAATTAAAATAAACAGTCTTACGCTGCGTTCAAAAAAACAATCAGCAATGCTTATTACTAAAATATATTCCCTTAGTTTGATTGAAATATTTTACCAGATACTTTTTTCTTGCCAATCTGTTTCCAGTATGGCATAAAAATAATTGTCTGCCCATGCTCCTCTTATGGGTAATATTTTTCTTTTCCTTCCTTCTCTTTTCATTCCTGCTTTTTCCAGCACTTTTAAACTTGCAATATTTTCCACTGCACAGCCGGCTTCAATTCTGTGAAGACCCAAATTTTTAAATCCAAGCTTCAGTATGTTATTCAATGATTCTGTAGCATAACCTTGTTTCCAAAAAACTGGATGAATTTTATACCATACCTCTGCAATTTTATAATGGGGTTTACCTAAGTTCAATGCAATTAATCCAACAAATTGATTTGTTTCCTTTAATTCAATGCAAAATATATAAGACATTCTTACAATTGCTTTTTGTTGCTCTATCCAACTGGATAATAATAATTGCGTGGCCTCCAGGGTACCAGGAATGCCTAAGGTATTAAACCTATCTGTTTGTGGTAGTAAATGAAGTTGATGAATATCCTCTAAGAAAGACAAGGATAATTCATTCATAATTAATCTATCTGATTGAAGTTTCATCCTGTTTAATTACATAAGGAACTATTAGAAAAAATCACAGCTCTCTATACAAATATATCAGATTATAAATCAATCACATCCTCCGGTTTTTCCCCCAGCATTATCCTTCGCCGTTCTTTGGTATCTTGTATTCTTAAAAGCTATATGTATGATTAAAAAATGTTTGATTGTATTTGCATTAATGAGTTCGATTTTTTTTTCGGCAACTGCACAGGATGATATATCCTATAAAACTCCACCCAAAACAATCACTGAAATGTTGCTGGCAAAACCCACCCCGGGTGTAAGCACAGATGCTAAGGGAGAGTGGATGTTATTGACGGAAAGCAGTTCATATCCTTCGGTAGAAGAACTGGCAAGACCGGAGCTTCGTATTGCAGGATTGCGTATAAATCCACGCAACTATGCACCAAGCCGCCAGAATTTTATCAATAATCTTTATTTAAAAAATATTGCATCGGGCAAGAAGTTACCAATAAGCGGCTTACCGGCACCGTTATATGCAGGCAATGTTAGCTGGAGTCCGGATGATAAAAAAATTGCTTTTACACATACGACTTTTTCCGGCATAGACCTGTACGTCATTACCGTGTTTACACAAAAGGCGGCTAAAATAAATAAGACAGCATTAAACACCCTAACCGGCAGCTATACCTGGTTCGACAATAACAGTTTACTCTACCGGGCTACGCTGAAACCTGCTACAGCAGCACCGCCCCGGCCACTTGTACCCATGGGTCCCGCCGTGCAGGAAAACTATGGCAATGCATCGCCACGCCCCACTTTTCAGGATATGATTAAAAGTCCTTATGATGAAACTTTGTTTACTTTTTATGCCAGCACTCAACTTATAAAAAACAGCAATGGCATAGAAACTAAAATCGGATCACCTGCTATTTACAGCAGCATCAGTGTATCTCCCGATAAAAAATATTTGTTGTTGCGAACCATTAAAAAACCATTTTCTTACCTGGTTCCTTACAACGGGTTTCCGGCTGTAGTAAATATTACAGATATAAATGGCAAACTGGTAAAACAGTTAGCCAGCCTGCCTGCATCTGAAACTGCACCCGGTGGCAATGATAACGTGCAGCCTGGTCCCCGGGCATTTGAATGGAGAGATGATGAAGCAGCCACGCTTGTTTGGTGCGAACCATTAGACAGTGGTCTTATAAAAAAATCATCTGTGTACAGGGACGTTGTGTATGCACTGTCTGCTCCTTTTACCGGTACTGCAAAAGAATTATTTAAAACAACCATGCGTTACTCCGGCAGCACCTGGGGAGACAAAAACACAGCCATTATAACGGAAGGCCTGCGGGGTAAACAGATCACACAGATGAACCGGTTTAATCCATCTACAGGTGTGCTGGAAAAAATGATGAGCCGCAATTCCACTGATGCTTATGCCAGCCCTGGGTTTCCAGTTACTACTCCCAACCAGTATGACAAAAACGTACTGCAACTGATAGACAATGGTAATAAAATTTTATTCAACAACAGCATAGGCAGTTCGCCTATGGGCGATCTTCCTTTTTTAATGTCATACGATCTCAACAGCAAAAAAGCAGATACACTCTGGCGCAGTGCAGAAGGAAGTTTTGAAACAGTAGTAAGAATATTGGATGCAAACCAACTGAGTCTTCTCACCCGCAGGGAGAGTAAAACAGATATGCCCAATTACTGGTTAAAGAATCTGCGTTTGCGCATTGCCGATAGGCAGCTCACGAACTTCAGCAATCCTTATCCCCAAATGGATGGGGTGCGCAAAGAAAAGATACGCTACAAAAGAGCAGACGGCGTGGACCTTACCGGCGAACTGTACCTACCCAAAAATTATGATGTCAAAAAAGATGGGCCACTGCCTATGCTGATATGGGCTTATCCTGCAGAATTTAATTCGGCTGCAGATGCGGCGCAGATCCGTGGCAGCGAATACAGGTTCACCCTTGTAGGCGGAGGTTCTCCGCTGTTTTATGTGACACAGGGATATGCAGTATTGAACAATGCAGAAATGCCCATCGTTGCTGCAGATAAAGACAAAAAGCCCAATGATAATTTTATAGAGCAGGTAAAAATGAATGCCGAAGCGGCCATTAATAAATTGACTGAAATGGGTGTGGGTGATAAAAACCGGGTGGCAGTGGGTGGCCACAGTTACGG